>JALHPG010000119.1 GCA_022842625.1 Bacteroidia bacterium
GGTGACAGTTTCCTTATGCCGTCAGGCTGAGCGGAGTCGAAGCCTTTTTTTAGAGACTCAGGCGCTTTAATGTCATTGATTCACCCTTCGACTCCACTCAGGGTGACAGTTCCCTTATGCCGTCAGGCTGAGTGGAGTCGAAGCCTTTTTCTTTATTTTTATAATTCGTCTTGTTTTTACATTCAGCTAATTCTTGTAATATTTCAAATTTATTTTCTATTAAGGCTTCTTTCTTTTTTCTTGTCCAACCTTTTAATTTCTTTTCCCAAGCAATAGCTTCAAGTTCTGAATGAAATTTATTGCTCCACAAAAGTTTAATTGGTCGTCTACTAAAAGTATATGAATTTGCATCTTGGCCCTTTTCGTGTTCTGCGATTCTTCTATTTAGATCATTTGTTATTCCAATGTAATAAGAATCATCAGAACATTTTAAAATATATACAATTAACTCTTTCATTCAATTATTTTGATTTTCCCTTCGACTCCGCTCAGGGTGACAGTTCCCTTATGCAGTCAGGCTGAGCGGAGTCGAAGCCTTTTTTTAGAGACTCAGGCGCTTTAATGTCATTGATTCACCCTTCGACTCCACTCAGGGTGACGTTCATGTTTATCCCCCCGCTTTTTTTGCCTTATAACCTTCTTTTAAAAGCAACAGAATAATTTTATCGCGATGATCGCCTTGTATTAATATTTCGCGATCTTTTACAGTGCCGCCAACACCGCATTTTTGTTTTAATAATTTGCCGAGCAATTCTATATCGCCTGTTTTGCCTGTAAAACCATTAACACGACTAACAAATTTACCGCCGCCAAGTCTATCTAAATAAACTTTTAACTGTTGTTGGTTGGGTTTTAAGGTTACCTCATCATTCTCTTCATCTTCCTCGCCGGGATTAAAATTAGGGTTGGTAGAATAAACAAGTCCACCTGTCTTATCTTTTTTACTCATCTCTTAAACTTTAAAATAAATGCGGTTAATAGTATGGCCATAATAATTAAAATCGAAAAAAAGAGAAATGGCATTTTATTTTTTTCCGTTTCGGATAAAGATTCGGTGTTGATCTTATCTTCAATAAAATTAGCTTCAATGTTGATCTCTTTATTAGATTTTTCCACACTGTCTTTTAGCGAAGTATATTGCTGCAGCACTCGCAGAGAGGCTTCGTAATTTTTTTCTAATTCGTAATATTCAGAATAAGCTTTTAACGATTGAATTTTTGCAGCCAGATAATTAAATTTTAAAATAATGCTATCGGCGATCATTAGATTTTTAATTGCTTCCGGAGCTTCATTCTTTTTGATATAAGCAACAGCAATGTTTAAATAGCTATCGGCCATTTCCATTTCGTTTTCCATTAATTCTTTAACTTTAATAGAATTGTAGCTATTGGCTATTGCTGCATCATAACCTTGTTTAGTTATATTTATAAAAGCTAAATTATTTAAGCACGATGCCTGCATCTCATAATCGTTTCTTTTTTTGGAATTGGATAAAGCCCTGTTAAAATAATTTTCTGCAACGTTTATCATTTTTAGTTCAGCGCTAAGCACACCTAAATTCAAAAGACAATTATCAATTTGAATGGGTAAGTTTAATTCGTTATTTATTTCAAGGGCTTTTAAATAGGCTTCCTCCGCTAATTTAAAAAGCGTTAATTCTGAGTAAATATTTCCAAGGTTTGTTTGACTTAAGGCAATTCCTTTTTTATCGTTTATCAATGTCCTTAAGGCTAATGCAATTTTGTGGTAAGATAAAGCCTTGTTAAGATCACCTTTGCGGTAAAATAAAATGCCCAATAAATTACTTGCTTTTGATGTATAAAATGGTAAACCTGCTTTTTGAGCATAAAACTCTGCTTCTTTAGCGCAATCGTAACTATATTGAGCATCCATACTTCTTTTTTCAAATCCTTCTTTGTAAAAAAGGTTAACCCTATCGGTATCTGTTGTAAGTTCTGTTGCAACAAGTTTTAATGAATCAAAATTTTGCCCATTAATGTTTAATAAGTTGATCAAAAAAAGTATACTAAAAAGTAGTCTCACAATAATTCAAATATATACATTTATAAATAAAATTTAAACAAACTATTTAATATGATCAAGTACTTAATGTATCAAAAAAATCCGACGTCTCATTATGTTTATATTGATATGTTCATTGATTCAATTAATCAAGATACTCTTCAATTGCAGCTTCCGGCTTGGCGCCCGGGCAGATATGAGTTGGGTAATTTTGCCAAGAACGTAAACGGCGTGGATGTTTTTAGCGAAAATAACGAAGCATTACCTTACACAAAATTAAACAAAGATCTTTGGCAAATAAATACTAAGGGACAGTCCAAAATAAAAGTTACGTATAGTTACTATGCAGCTGAGTTAAATGCCGGTGCCTGTTATGCCGATACAACACAACTTTATATCAACCCGGTGCATTGCTGCATGTATGTTGTTGGACGGCAAAATGAAGAGCATCAGGTTGAATTAACAGTGCCGGAAAATTATAAAATTGTTTGTTCATTAAAGCAAACAAAAAACAGTTTAATTGCCGCTAATTTTGAAGAGCTGGTTGATTCGCCCTTTGTTGCTTCACAAAAAATACAAAGTGATGTTTATGAAGTTAACGGCATAAATTTTTATTTGCATTTTATTGGTGAATGCAAACCAGATTTTGAAAAAATAAAAAAAGACTTTAAAGCCTTTACAAAAAAACAAATAGAATTTTGGAAAGGGTTTACAACCGATGAATATCATTTTATTTTTCAGGTGTTACCTTTTAAATTCTATCATGGGGTAGAGCATATTAAAAATACCGTTATTGCTATTGGTCCGGGTTATGCCATAAATTCGGGCAAAACGTACGAAGATGTTTTGGGTGTAAGTTGCCACGAATTATTTCATTCTTGGAATATAAAAACAATTCGTCCGATAGAAATGCTGCCCTATGATTACACAAAAGAAAATTACGCAAAAACCGGTTATATTTACGAAGGGTTTACCACCTATTATGGCGATAAATTATTATTAAACAGTAATGTGTTTGATCTTGAACAATATTTTGAAACATTACAAGAGCGATTAACAAAACATTTTCATAATTACGGTCGCTATAATTTAAGTGTGGCCGACAGCAGTTGGGAAACCTGGCTGGATGGTTATGTGCCGGGAGCGCCTTATCGTAAAACCAATATTTACGATGAGGGCAATTTAATTGCTTTTATGTTAGATGTAAAAATTTTGCAGGCAACGCAAAACAAACGTTCGTTACGTGATGTTTGCGTGTTGCTTTTTGAGAGATTTGGCAAAAAAGGAATTGGTTATTCTGAAAATTCAATAATTGATCTGGTAAATGAAGTTAGCGGAATTGATCTTTCAGATTTCTTTAAAAATTTCGTTTATTCTCCACAAGATTTTGAGATTGAATTAAAAGGATGCTTCGATTATTTGGGAATTGAATTTGTAAAGCAGCCAAGCGCCGCTGTATGCGAACATAAATATGGTTTTAAAGTAATTGATAATGGCTTAAACAGTAAGGTAACTTTAGTGGCGCCCTATTCTCCCTCATGGAAATCAGGCTTATTTGCAGGCGATGAAATATTGGCGGTAAACGGCGTAGTTCTTAAAAATAATTTTAACAACTGGTTGAATTATTTTGATGATAAGGATGAAATTATTCTCACTGTAAATTCGGCAGAGCAAATAAAAGCAATAACATTACAAAAAGACAAAAAAGGAAATACCTATTTTTTTAACCCTGTTTTAAAGTTAAAGAACAACGAATCTTCACAAAAAGTAAATTTTGATGCATGGTTTGCTTATTAAAACGTGAAAAATAGACTAATGTTAAAAACTTTTATGAAAACATTACACCTATTTTTAAAAATTCAATTAAATTCAATTATTATTAACTAAAAAAATATAAAATGGAAGAAACAACACAATCAAACGGTGGCGGTGAAGCCGCAAAAAGACCGGTATTTTTAACGGTATTATGTATTTTATCTTTTGTTGCAGCAGGTTTTGCGGCAATTGGATATATTGCAGTAATTACCTTAATGGGTGCAGTAACAGCAGGAGCTTCTGCATTAGAGGGAATGTCTGGCGAAGCTGGTGAAGCTGGTGCAGCAATTTCTAACGCAATTTCTACTGGTCCAAGTGCAGGATTAACTTGGGCATATATTGTAGTTGGATTTTTAACAATGTTAGTTTCACTTTTTGGTGTTATCAAAATGTGGAAACTTCAAAAAGTAGGTTATTTCTTATATGTTGGAGCTAGCGTAGTTTCAATGATCATGGGAATTATCTATAGTGGATTTGGAGTAATGGCAGTTATTTTCCCTATCTTATTTATTGTACTTTATGGTTTAAACCTAAAGCATTTAAAATAATAGATTAAAATGTTTATTAAAGCCTTTCCTTGCAAAAGGAAGGGCTTTTTTATTTTCTACGCTTTCATTAAATAAAACGTTTGTTAAAAACTTTATAAAAGCCAAAGGTCTATTTTCATAAAAAGAGCCTATTTTCACTCATTATAAATCTTAAAATTTAAAAACAAAAAAAATGGAACAAAACACTACACCAACTCCTGCTGGTAATAACGGGAAAAATTTAGGCATTGCCGGTATGATATTAGGTATTATTGCAATTATTGTATCATTTGTTCCTTGCTTTGGCTGGTGGGCAATTGTTATTGCAGTTGTAGGATTAGTATTATCTGCTATCAGTATGTCGCAAGCAAAAAAAGCAAATGCTCCTAAAGGTATGGCAATTGCGGGTTTAATTTGTTCTGCATTGGCAATTATCATTGGTGGTATTTGGATCTTTGTTATTGCAAAAGCTGTAACTGAAGGTGCAGAAGTATTTAAAGAGGCAATGGAACATTCTGGTGCTATGGATTCTTTAACTAAAGCAATGGATCAGTTAAAAGATCTTACAGATACTACACAAACTCACTAAAATTATGCAAAAAGCACCCGGCTATGTTATTATAAGTTTGGTGTTTTTTATTTTAATAGGAGTAGGCTTTGCTTACTCCTATTTTTTTTACCCAAACGATCAGCCTATTGAATGTGTTGTAAAGGCATACACAGGGCATGATTGTCCAACTTGCGGATTTTCGCGCGCCTTTTCTTATTATACACATTTACAATTTCACGAAGGCCAAAGTTATAATGCACTTTCCTGGAATGTTTTTTTGTTTTTTTTATTTCAGTTTTTGTTTCGTGGAATTGTTGTTATTTCCTATATAATTCGAGGCAGATCTTTCAATACAATTATCATCAAAAGTGATCTGCTCATTAGCATTTCATTTTTTTTATTAGCATTTTTACCGATCATATTAAACTATTTAAATCATGGAAAATAATTATAACGATCAATTCGCAAATGATCTTGCACCATTGCCTGACAGACCACAATTTTTAAAAGTGCTTTGTATTTTATCTTTTGTTGCTTGTGGTTTATTTATTTTGATCTATTCTATTGGCTCAATGGCAATGGGTATGAGCGAAGATACTATTTCGGGTGTTTGGGATAAGGTGATCGAATCTCAACCTCAATTAGAAAGTGTTAACCCCGTAGAGTTTTTTCACGAAGTTGGAAAACTATGTTTGTATAATCTTCTAACTAATATTGCGTCATTAGTAGGTGTAATACTTATGTGGCGTTTAAATAAAATTGGTTTTTTTATTTATATTATTGCCGAGTTGGCAACTAATTTTATGGGCTTAGATATGAATGTTGAAGGCGCTGATAAATCATCTCTTTCAATGATATTTTCCATTGCCGTGGATCTTGTATTTATTGTTATGTACGCACTTAATTTAAAGTACATGAATAAAACAAATGCCGCCCAATAATAATTTCAGTTATAAATCTGTTGTCATAAATTCTAAATCAAAAAAATAATGGAGTCAAAATATCCTAAAGGACTATTCTTTTTAGTGTTCACTGAATTTTGGGAGCGTTTTGGTTATTATTTGATGATCGGGATCTTTTTCCTTTACATGACTACCGATGGTGCTGCAGGAGGAATGGGCTGGGAAAATTCTACAGCATCGGATATTTATGGAACCTTTATTGCTTTAGCCTACTTAACACCTTTTATGGGTGGTTTACTAGCGGATCTAAAATTAGGATATCGTTTTTCTATTACCCTCGGCGGAATTTTAATGGGCATTGGATACTGTATGTTAGCCATACCCGAAAAATGGGCCTTTTATACTGCACTTGCTGTAATGGTTGTGGGTAATGGTTTTTTTAAACCAAACATCGCTACACTATTGGGTAATTTGTATAACGATCCTCGTTATCGTGCAAATAAAGATACCGGCTATAATATTTTTTACATGGGTATTAATGTGGGAGCTTTGATCTGTAATTTTGTGGCTGCCACTATGCGTAATAAAATTGGCTGGCACGGTGCTTTTTTAACAGCGGGTGCGGGCATGTTTATTGGCGTAATTACTTTTTGGGCCGGCATGAAACACTACAAGCATGTAGATGTGCGCAAAGAACCCAAGCCCGAAGATAAACCATTCTTAATGCAGTTTGTAAAAGTATTATTAACCGGCGTTGCTTTTGCCGTGGTTGGTTGGTTATTACCAAATGCCATTTGGGGCGAGCAGGATAAATTATTTACTATAATGGGAAGCCAGAGTACGGATGCGTTTTTTATGTTCTGCATTCCGGTAATTTATTTTTATGCGTCTATTTTCAAAAAAGCTTCTGCTGAAGAGCGCAAACCGTTAGGAACTATGTTCACTATTTTTATTATCGTAATTTTGTTTTGGGCCATTTTTAAACAAAACGGAACAGCATTAACCACTTACGCAGAATATTACACGGATAGAGAAGCTCCTCCTCAAATTACCGCCATTACTGAAGATTTTGGGTTCTCTGAGCGATTAGTAGCTGATGATAAAGAAGTAAATCAAGTAGACGAACAGTTCAGAAAAATAAAAGGAGCAGATGGTAAACCAACTAAATGTAGCGACTATCCGCTTTATTTTAAAAACATCGACGCTGATAAAATGCCGGCGAAAGGCGAGTCTGTTAATTTAGTGAATACTGAAATTTTCCAATCAGTGAATCCGTTTTTTGTGGTAATGTTAACACCAATTATTATTGCTTTTTTTGCTTTTAGAAGAAAACGCGGTAAAGAACCCACCACGGCTACAAAAATTGCTTACGGCTTATTAATTAGTGCACTTTCTACATTGGTGATGGTAGGCGCTGTTTATTATACCAATAACGGCATGCACAAGGCCAGCGCCTGGTGGTTAATAGGAAGCTATGGTGTAATTACAATTGGCGAGTTGTTGTTAAGCCCAATGGGATTGTCAATGGTGTCAAAATTAGCACCCTTACGTTTAACGGCATTAATGATGGGTGGCTGGCAATTGGCAACATCTATGGGGAATAAATTAAGCGGTGTGTTGTCTAAGAACTGGGATAAGTTTGATGATAAAGCAAATTATTTTTGGTTGAATTTTGCATTATTAATGTTTGCTTTCTGCGTAATGATGTTTTTATTAAAACGCCTCAACAAAGTATTTCACGAAGGCAAGGAGAATTAAGCCCTAAATTTTTTCCATAAACTTAACGTCATTGCGAGGGTTTTTCACCCGAATCAATCTATACTCAATCTTTCTTATAACAATTTCTGTATTTGAGATCGCTTCGTCCTCAGGCCTCGCGATGACGATCGTTTTTTAGTAAACTAAAAGATCTGCGAGTATCTGCGTCATCTGCGAGAACAACTCGGCGAGAAAATAAGCCACAGATTTCACGGATTATTTATTTAAAAGATCTGCGAGTATCTGCGCCATCTGCGCGAAAAAATAGCATTGATCTTTATTTACGCCCATTCCCACGCGGTTCTATACGCACCGTGTTTTTCACAATACTCTAAAAATGAATTGTAAAATTTACTGGCGCCAATAGTAGAACTGTCGCCAATAACCACTAATTTTTTCTTAGCGCGTGTTATAGCAACATTCATTCTTCGTAGATCATTTAAAAAACCTATTTCTTGTTTTTCGTTACTTCTCACTAAACTAATATAGATCACATCTCGCTCTTCGCCCTGAAAACCGTCAATAGTTTTTACACTTAATGATTCTAATTTAGTTTTATCAAAATCCATCTCAACAATATTATCTTTTAACCATTCACGTTGCTCTTTGTATGGAGAAATTATTCCTACACTTATTGCAGGAAGTAGTTCTTGTTGGCCGTATTCAATTAACAACTGTTGTAAATGTTTAAATAAAACATCTCCTTCTTTCGGATTAAAATAACTCAATGTTTCAGGGTTTTGTATCTCATCAAAATTGCATCCGGCAGTATCAATAAATTCTATTGATCTACTTAACATCGAATTTTCATCGTTAAGTAATACTTGAGCAGAAACTGATTCGTCAGCGATCAACTCGTTGTTATAAAAAAAGTTATTGCTAAAGCCCATAATGGCCGTGTTCATGCGATACTGACGAGTAAGCAAAGAAACTGCATCTTTAAATTTTATGCATCTATCTAAAAGTGTTTGATCTAAGCCGCCTTTTTTTGCTTCTATACTTTTTACTACAGGAGGTAATTGAAAATGATCGCCACATAAAATTAAGCGCTTACATTTTAATAAGGGTATCCACACCATTGGCTCTAATGCTTGAGACGCTTCGTCAAAAAACAAAGTATCAAAACGTTTCTTTGCTAAGCCTCTGTGTGTGCTGGTTACAGGTGTGCAGCAAATTACTTGCGTGGTTTTAAATAATTCATCTACAATAAAATCTTCTAATAAACGCGCTTCCTTAATGCAATTTTTTGCTTCTGTATAAAAAGCCGTACGTTGTTGTGCATCTTCCTTTCCAAAAACACGTTTGTATTTTCCGGCCATTCTAAAATACTCTTCAGCATTTCTCCTTAAATTTTTTATGTCTTTGTAATAAGGAGAGGAAGAAATTTTTCCGTCAATACTGCTTTTTTGTAATTCGTCCGAGATCCTTGCCGGATGCCCCATGCGCAGCACGTCAATACCAAGTTCAATTAATTTTTCTGTAATTAGATCAACCGCCGAATTAGTTGGTGCGCAAACTAATATCTGATTTTCGGTTTGTAAAGTTAAACGAATGGCTTGTACCAAACTCGTGGTTTTCCCAGTTCCGGGCGGACCATGAACTACCCCAATATCATTAACACTTAAAACATGACGTACCGCTTTGTTTTGCGATAGATTTAGTTGCGGGATAATAACATCATTATTTATTTTTTGAAAGGAGATAGGTATAGTTCCCTCTATCATCTCTCGTAATTCAGCAATACGATTATTGTTTGCGTTTATAACAACATCTAATGCCTGTTGCATTTCGTTATAACTGTTGTCATCAAACTGAATGTTTATTCCAAGTTTGCCATCATAACACCAGTCAGGTAATTCGTCCGAATGAATAATGAGTTTTAAGGAGTTTTTCGAAACCGATTTTATTGTGCCGGTAATTTCAAGAACTTCATCCTGGCGGTTACTAAACAAGCTTACATTTTTTCCTGAACTAAATTGATGAGGTTTATCTATTTGGGTGGTGCGTTCAATTTCTAAATGCATCAGATCACCTGAGCCTAATTCTTCACTGTTTATTTTTATTGGATACCAGGTAACGCCGTTCTTTTTGCGTTGATCAAGATTAACGCGTAAAAATTGTTCTTTGTATAAACGATAGTCTTCTTCGCGTTCGATCTTTAATAATTGTTTTAAGCCCTTTAAACGTTCAATGGCTGAGGTAGCTGCCATTAGTGATTACTTTTATTTTTTAATTCGGCTTGTAATTGACTGCTGGTATGTTTTGAACCATCATGGCTCCAACCGGGAGGCCCAAAAATATATTTTAATTTATCTGTAAAGGACGAACTCTTTTTCAGATCGTAATAAATATTTTTCCATTCATGAAAAACCATTGTAATAGGATTGTATGTTTTAATATTTTCTGTCAGACCAAATTTTACGGGTTCTTTTTCGTCTTCTGCTTCAAAGGTGCCAAATAGTTTATCCCAAAACACCAAAAGCATACCCATGTTTTTATCTAGGTATTTAACGTTGCTGGCATGATGCACTCTATGATGTGAAGGAGTAATAATGATATATTCTAAAAAGCCTAATTTATTAATGGTTTGAGTATGCGCTAATATCCCAAATATTTGCGTGGCGCTGTAAATAAACATAATGTCAATTGCCTTAAAGCCAAATAAAACTAAAGGAATAAAATACACAAAGCGATAGAGAGGTTGAAAAACCGACGAACGAAATCCAACCGTAAAATTGTATTCTTCACTATTGTGGTGAGTTACATGTACGGCCCAAAATAGACGAATCATATGATCATTACGATGCAACCAATAATACATAAAATCCTCGGCAATTACCAAAAGGGCCCAGTATAGAACGGCAGTAGTTTCCCAATTGTAAAAGCGAAATTGAAAAAAATAATTTAATACGTACAAGCATAAACCTCTCACTAAAATATCTAAGCCCATATTTAAGGCGGTTAAATAAATATTTGATAAAAGACCTTTGCCTGTATATAAACCTTTGTTTTTAAAATAGGAATAGAAGAACTCAAAGCCAATAACAATGGCGTAAATAGGCACTGAAATTAGATCGGAAGAGCA
>JALHPG010000120.1 GCA_022842625.1 Bacteroidia bacterium
CTTGGTTTGGTTTGTTTAGGTTCTACCGGTAAATTCCTTACTGGTTTGCTGGCAAAAGGAATTGGCTCAAACCATTTTTTAGCAAGTTGTTTTACCTGTTCTACTTCAACATCTCCGGAAACAACCATAATGGCGTTACTTGGATTATAGTGCTTTTTAAAGAACGATTTAACATCATCCATGGTAGCATTTTCTATATGAGAAATTTCTTTACCAATGGTAGCCCATTTGTAAGGATGTTTTTCATAAACCAAGGGACGTAAAATTAACCAAACGTCACCATAAGGCTGGTTTAAATAACGTTGTTTAAATTCTTCAATTACTACACTGCGTTGAACTTCTAAACTTTTATCGGTAAATGCCAAACTCAGCATTCTATCACTTTCTAACCAAAACATGGTCTCAATATTTTCGGCAGGAACGGTACAGTAATAATTTGTAAGATCGTTGGTTGTAAAAGCATTGTTTTCTCCGCCAACCATCTGCAAAGGTTCATCAAAATTAGGAATGTTAACACTTCCACCAAACATTAAATGCTCGAATAAATGCGCAAAACCGGTTTTATTTTCATCCTCATCTCTTGCTCCAACATCGTATAAAATATTTAAGCATGCAAGAGGTGTACTTTTATCCTTATGAACGATAACTCTTAAATTATTTTCTAATGTAAACTTTTCAAACTCTATCATATCCCTCTTAAATCAGTGTTTTTGTGTTAAATATCAAAATTAGCTTTAAAAAAATTAGAAAGCTAAAGATTTCATTCTTTCAATAGTTGCTTTAAAATCTGTCATTATTTCGTCAACTATTTCGGCTGCCGGTTTTATGCTATCCATGGCGGCACTTACCTGCCCAATTTCTAATTCACCTTCTGTTAGGTCTCCTTCAAACATTCCTTTTTTGGCTCTTCCACGACCTAAAAGTGCCGCCAACTCTTCGGTAGAGGCGCATTTTTTTTCAGCAGATTCAACTTCCTGATAAAACTTATTTTTTATTAATCTAACAGGGGTTAATTGTTTTAAAGTTAAAACCGTATCACCCTCTTTTGTATTAATAACGGCTTCTTTAAAATTCTGGTGCGCACTACTTTCGGGTGTGGCTACAAAGCGGCTGCCAATTTGAGCCCCTTCGGCCCCCAAAGCAAAAACAGCAGCCATTTGGTTGCCAAAACCAATTCCACCGGCTGCTATTAAAGGTATTGAAACGGCCTTTTTTATTTGTGGGATCAAAACCAATGTGGTTGTTTCTTCTCTACCATTATGACCGCCTGCCTCAAACCCTTCGGCTACAATGGCATCAACTCCGGCTTCCTGACATTTTAGGGCGAACTTCAACGCACTAACCACATGAACAACTGTAATTCCATGTTGTTTTAAATGGCTGGTCCATGTTTTAGGATTACCGGCACTGGTAAATACGATTTTAACACCTTCTTCAATAATTATTTTAATATGATCTTCAATATTAGGGTATAAAAGTGGCACATTTACCCCAAAAGGCTTACTGGTAGCGGTTTTACATTTACGGATCTGTTCACGTAAAACATCGGGATACATACTGCCTGATCCTATTAATCCCAACCCGCCCGCGTTGCTCACTGCACTAGCTAATTCCCAACCACTGCACCAGATCATACCTGCCTGAATAATTGGCTTTTCTATTTTAAATAATTCGCAAATACGGTTGTTTTTCATAATCAGTAAAGTATATATTTTGGCATAAATTTATGTTTTTTAGTCAAAAAATAGCCAACAAACTTATTGATAATATTTTATGGCTTTTATTAGATATATTTTTATTATATTTGGGAGTATTTTTAAAATCATGAAAAAACTCGTACTATTTATATTTATCGTTTCTTCCTCACTTTCTTTAAAGTCGCAGTGGCTTTGGGAATATGGCGTGGCTGCAGGCGCTACCAATTATTTGGGAGATATTGGAGGAAAAGAAAAAACAAGAAAGGATTTTGTTGCCGATATGAAGTTGGCTAAAACTCGTTGGAATGCGGGCGCATTTGTAAGATATAAATGGAGACCAAAACTTTCTTTAAAACTTGCTTTTGATTATGTTAGAATTGAGGGAGATGATAAACTATCAACAAATCCCGGACGCTATTACAGGAATTTTAATTTCAAGAATGATCTTTTTGATTTAGGTTTTACAGGTGAATGGTTTTTTTATGAGAACAACGACCTTGGAAACACTTACCGTTACAAAAATGGCTTTAGAGCTTATGCATTTGCCGGTATTGGTGGTTTTTATACAAATCCAAAAAGTTTATACCAAGGTGATTGGGTAAAAATGAGACCGGTTGCAAGTGAAGGTGTTGCCTACAAAGCTGTAGTTTTAAATATTCCAATGGGATTAGGCTTCTACTTTACATTTGATAAAAGAAATAGATTAGGTTTTGAAATGAACTACCGTAAAACGTTTACTGATTATATTGACGATATTAGCGGTAATTATCCTTCAATAGCCCCTACAGATCCTTACACGCGAGGTTTAGTTTTAAGAACTTCAGAAATGACTCCTCAGGAAATAGAAAACAATTCTAATCCTGGTGCTATTTATTCTCATAATTGGGGTTTAAAAAGAGGAGATCCAACTCATAAAGATGCTTACATGACCATGAGTTTAAGTTATAGTCGTGTTATTAGAGGGAAAAGTAGTTTTTATCGCGCCAGACATGGTTTCTTCGGAAAAGGTAAAAAGAGAAAAATGAGAAAGATCAGAGCTAAATTCTAAATAAAAAAATTAATAAAAATCCCAAGTAATTGGGATTTTTTTTGTTTTAAACCTCCATAATGTACTTATATTTGTGCCCTATTATGAAAAGGATATTAATCGCTGCTTTTATTTTTTCTCTTTGTGCTTGCAATAACAAAGAAGAAGATGGAACTATTGGAACAGATGTTGTAACAAATACTGCCAGTGCGAATGGAAAAGCGAACTCAGACATTCCTGAAATTAAGTTTGAAGAAGAAGAATTTGATTTTGGAAAAATAACACAAGGTGAAATTGTTAGCCATGCTTTTAAATTTAAAAACACAGGTAACAAAAACTTAATAATAAGTGGTGCCAGCGGAAGTTGTGGTTGTACAGTACCTCACTGGCCAAAAGAACCAATTAAAGTTGGAGAAGAAAACAGTATTAATGTTGTTTTTAGTAGCGAAGGAAAAAGTGGTATACAAGAAAAAACAATAACTATAATTACAAATTGTGAACCGGCAACACGGATTCTAAAAATAAAAACTGAAATTATTGTGGCAGAAACAGCTAAATAAATTTTTGGCTAACAACAGATCTATTAATTTAAAAACAAATAAACAAAAAACATGAACCAACTAGTAATTTTAATGGGAGCTCCGGCAGCAGGTCAAAGTCCCGTAATGCAATTTTTACCATTAGTAGCAATAATTGTTGTTTTCTATTTCTTTATGATTCGCCCACAAATGAAAAAAGCAAAAGAGCAAAAAAAATATATTGAGGCATTAAAAAAAGGAGATAAAATTTTAACCATTGGTGGAATTTATGGCAAAATTGCCGACATTAAAGAAGACGGAACGATTATCATGGAAGTAGAAGATGGCAGTAAAATGAAAATTTCTAAAAATGCTGTTTCCCAAGATGCAACTTCAACTTTAAATCAGCAATAATAAATAACGTTTGAATAATTCAAACAAAACATATTCAGAAAAAAAACTAAAGCCTGGCAAAGCCACGGCTTTTTTTATTTGCTTAGGAATAGCTGCCATGCTATGGGTTTTACAAGCTTTAAATACTGTATATACCTATACCATAATTGTTCCAGTAACATTTAAAAATCTACCACAAAACAAAAAGCCTTTAACTCCTATTCCTACTCATATTTCTGTTGATGTTAAGGCTTCGGGATTAAAACTTTTTTTAGTTTTGGCAAGCAAACCATTTAAACCTATTGAAGTTGATTTTAATACCTTAAAATCGGTCAACAAACAGCAAAATTATATCTTAACCGGCAGCGGTATTAATTTTAAAAACAGTTTTAAATTTGAAACGCAAATAAAACGAATAAGCCCTGATACTCTTTATTTTTCAGAAAAAAATTGTTTTCAAAAAAATGTTCCGATTAAGGTTCCCTTATTTATAAAATGCTCGCAAGGATACGGATATAAAAAACCCATTCTAACACCTGCCTTTATTACCATTTGGGGCGATACAGCCGTTTTAAAAACTATTGACACAATATATTCACAGCCGCTTAACCTAGTTAACATAAATAAAAGCCATCAATCACAGTTAGTGATCATTAAACCAAATTCGTTTATTAGCAGTTCTGAAGGCGAAGTGTCAATTTTTGTTGAAGTGGATAAATTAATAGAACATAGAATTAGTTTACCTATAACTGCTTTAAATAGTGAAAACTTTAAACAAATAAATATTTTTCCGGCCAAGGTAAATGTAAAATTTACAAGCCTGCAAAACGTTTTTAGTAACTCAGATACTTCTTTATTTAGGGCAAGTATTAATCCTGCAAAAATAAATTCCAACAATAAATGTAATGTTATCTTAAGCACAATTCCCGGTAACGTTAATATATTAAGCATCGAACCAAAGGACGTAGAAATCTTAATTATTAAAAAATAATGATAATAGGTTTAACAGGAGGCATAGGCAGTGGAAAAAGTACGGTTGCAAAATTATTTGAGATTATTGGCTGTCCGGTATTTTACAGTGACGAAGTTGCTAAGGAAATTTATTTTGACAAAACGGTAAAACCACAGATCATAGCTCTTTTAGGTAAAGAGGCCTACCTTTCTGAAACCGAAATTGATAAAAAATATATTGGCTCTAAAATATTTTCAGACACCAATTTATTACACAAATTAAATTCTGTTATTCATCCGGCAGTAATTGAAAGATCTAAACAATTTGTTGAAAAACACAAAGGAAAACTGATCATAAAAGAAACAGCATTATTATTTGAGGCAAAATTAGAAGCACAGGTAGATAAAATAATTTTAGTTGCAGCAAACGATGAGTTAAGAATTAAACGGGTTATGCAGCGCGACGGATTGAGTAAAGAAGAAGTATTGAGCAAAATAAAAGCACAGTTACCACAAGAAGAAAAGATCGCAAAATCAGATTTTGTAATTTATAATAACGAAGAAAATTTTTTAATTACTCAGGTTTTAGCTATTTATTCAAACCTAAAAAATGCTTAGAAAAGATCTAATAGTAAGACAATTAGAAGAGTTTGGCAAGGTGATGGCCGTTATTTTAGGTTTTAAAAAGCTAAACGATTGGGATAAGTTTGAAAAAGAAATTGAGGCTGCTACTGAGAAATTTACAAATCTTGAAATTAAAACTATTGAAAATTTATCTAACACTGATTTTGAAAAAGAGGTGTTAAACCACCCTACTCTATTATTGGATCAAAAAAAAATATTGGCCGACCTGCTTTTTGAAAAGCTGAATTTCTATGCGCAAAATAATAATGAAGAAAAATACAAAAGCTTAAAAACAAAGTGCTTAGCACTTTATGAGCATATTCAAAATAACCATACAGAAAATGAGTTTGATATGAATGTGTATTACAAATTGGCTATATTAAAAAAATAAACTACTCCTTTTTTAATCCTTTTAAATTTCTATCAATATACTTTTCAGAAGGGAGAAGCGATTCCTGAATTCTTTTTGCATAACGAATACTCGCTAAAATTTCATTTTGCTTTTCATCAACCAAAGTTTTTTGCTTCTGTGTTTCCTTTTCTTTTATTTCAATTAAGTTTTTTTGTCTTTGCGATATTTTAAACCTGTTAAACATAAATAAGGCAAACAGAGCTATCATAATTACGCCACCATACAAGGCGTAACGTTGTGTTTTTTCTTGTTTAAACTGCGCTGCCACAACTTTTTTTTCTTCAACAGATTTAATACTATCGGCCGCAATTTTTTTATCATATTCAAACTGATAATCTTTCTTTATACTTTCTTTACGATTATCAATATTATCTAAACTATCTTTTAAACTTGTATATAATTCGTGCATTTTAAGAGCTTCCAAACCATTGTTTTGTTGCTTGTAAATTTCATACAGAAGTTTAGCAGATTTAGAAATACGATCGGGATACCCTAACTCATTTGCCAATTTCATTGATCTTGATGCATTATCAAGAGCCTTAGAGAAATTTTTCTGCTTAAAATATATCGACCCAATATTCAATAAGGAGGTAGAAATACCATCCTTATTACCAACTTCTTCTAGGATCTTTAAGCCCTTATTAAAATAGGATAATGCCGGTTCAAATTCATTTTCATTTTTAAATGTTCTGCCCATATTATTATAAACCCTGCCTAAGCCAAATTTATCGTCAATTGATTCACATAACTTTATGCTTCTATTAAAATAAAAACGTGATTTTTGTATTTCACCTTTGTCTAAATAAACATTGCCAATATTATTTAGCGAAGTGGCTAGCCCATTTTTAGAACTGGTTTTTAAATTAATTTGTAAACTTTGCTGAAAATAAGATAATGCTTTATCATATTCTTTTTGGTGTTCGTATATAAAACCAATATTATTCAAACAATTTGCAATACCATCTTTATCGTTAGATTCTTTTCTGAGTTTTATACTTTGATGATAATTATCCAAAGCTTTTTGAACATTCCCTTGCTTCTCATAAATGTTTCCCAGGTTATTTAAACTGGTTGCCATTCCTTTTTTGCTGTCTATTTCTTTACTTATATTATAGCTTTTATTAAAATACTCAACACTTTCATTCACTTTGCCTAAATATAAATAGATAGAGCCAATGTTATTTAAAGCGTTTGCTATTTTTTTCTTATCATCAGACGCTTCGGCACCTTTTAAACTTTTTAGAAAATAACCAAGTGCTTCTTCCATTTTACCATGTTGCTGGGTTAAATACCCAATATAATTAAGCGAAATGGATTGAAAACGATAATAAAATTTTTTAAGTTTTGGGCTTAAATTCGGATCCTCTAAATTTTTATTTGCAATTTTTAAAATTTGCTCATTATATTTTGGCCAAATAGAATCGTCCGTTTCATCCTCCATTATAACATACAAAATATTGCAACGGGTAGTGTCATTTGTTGCTTTGCTTAATAATAGTGTAAGAGAATCCGTTCTGTTGTTTTGAGAAATACCAAAAACAGTGAGTAATAAAAATGATATAAGAAAACTATGTTTTTTCATTTTTTTATTCACCCTTATCTAAACTTTGTTTCTTAATTAAAATAACTCTTAGTTCCGTTTACTACACCAATAACCTTTCCGGCCAATGGTTTATTAAAGAAAGGAGAGTTTTTCGATTTAGAATAATTTGTTTTTTCGGTTAAAGTTGTAGTTGCTTTTACCGAGAATACTGTAAGGTTAGCAGCGCTTCCTTCTTGTATTACCGGTGTTTTTAATCCTAAGATCGGATATGCATTTTCGGATAATGACTTCACTAGCACTTCTATATTCTTATCTTTTAAAGCTTCTAAAGCACAAGAAAAGGCAGTTTGTAAATTGATCATTCCAAAATCTGCCAGATCAAATTCAAGATCTTTACTTTCTATATCCTGTGGTAAATGATCGCTCACAATAACATCAATTACACCACTTGTGATACCATTTCTTAAAGCCTGCACATCTTTTTTAGCGCGCAATGGAGGGTTAACTTTATAATTAGTGTCAAAATCCAATAAACTTGTATCATCTAAAAATAAATTTACAGCGGCTACACCACATGTAACGTTTAAACCATTTGCCTTAGCTTTTTTTAATAATTCAACACTACCCTTGGTGCTAACGGTTGGTATGTGAAGCTTACCGCCGGTGTATTCTAATATGGCCAAGTTACGTTGTAAGTTAAGCTCTTCGGCTAAAACAGGAATACCTTTTAAACCTAAAGAAGTAGAAATTTCACCTTCGTTAATTTGTCCGCCGTGCGAAATACTTTCATCGTCGCAAAAAGTTACCACAAACGATTTTATATTTTCGGCATATTGTAAAGCACGCATTACCATTCCTGCATCTTTTATTGGATGCTTATAATCACTAAAACCAATGGCACCGGACTTTTTCATATCATGCATCTCTGCTAGGTCTTTTCCTTTCCCTTCAACAGTTATGGTTCCAAATGGTAAAATAGTAACTAATTTATTTTCGGTTTTATTTAATACGTATTCTATCTGAGATTTGTTGTGTAAAGCAGGGTTATTATAATTATGAATACATACTGAAGTAAATCCTCCGGCCGCAGCACCGCTAATTAAAGTTTCTAAGGTCTCTTTATGTTCAAAACCCGGATCGCAAGCTACAGCCTGCATATCCACCCAACCGTTAGATATTAGTAATTCATCTCCTTCTATTGTTTTTACATTTCCCTTTGGTGTAATTGATTTTTTTATTTCTACAATAACACCGCCTTCAATTAAAACATCCATTACTTTATTGTAAAACGGACTGTTACTTGCTAAAATTCGGGCTTGTTTTATCAGTATGTTCATATTCTTCTATTTTAAAAATCGTAATAAAGCTATTTCTAATCCTATAAAAAGTAACGTTAAAATAATAAATATTTTCCACAGTTTTTTACCCTCCGCTCCTTGCAAGATCTGGCTGGTAATATCACCACTTATATCCTCTATCACATCAACATTTTTAAAATTTTTTTCTTCTATTATTTTCTTTAACTCGTCATTACTTAAACATAATAAATTAGATTCTTTTCTTGAATAGTTAAACGCTAAAGGCAACAACAATGAGTTATTACGAGATACCTCAAAAAAGCCGGGAATATTAATTTGGCGCTGCGTGAATAAAGAAACTGCGTTGTTAATTGATCTTGCTTCCGGAATAACATCCAATTGTCCGTTAACCTGTTTAATGTGCGCCGGTTGATCAACTGAAGCTAAATCGTTTTTCACAGAAATAACAACATTTGAACTTACATGGTAAGAAAGCGGAACAGACTTTAAACTACCAAAACAGATCTGGTAAAATGTTGGAACAAATAAAGCGTGCTTCGAAAAATTAGTACACTTTTCGTTTAAAGGTGCTGAAAACAAATAAACAGAAGAATTACTCTTTTTGCTTAAGCCTAATAATGCATCGGTGTTTTGCAGCAATAAAATAGATTCAAAATCAATATTGCTTGTTTTTATAAGTTTGTAATGTTTAGTAACAAGCGGCAAATTTAAACGGTCGTTTACTTTTTCAAAAACACCTGCATAAAATTTAGAGGCTAATTCAATTTTATCAACCTTTAAATTACTGCTGTCTAATACCGCCAAGTTGGGCAATTGCAAAGTAGAAAAGCCTTCGTTGTAAGAAACTAAATTCGCATTTTGGGCAGGAATAAAAACAATAGAGCCACCCCCATCTCTAAATTTCAACAACTCTGCCATTAAACCACTGCTTAGATCTACTAATTGATTTAATATGACCACATCACTTCCTTTAAACGCGCTGTAATCAATTGCCTGCTCTAAAAACGAATTAAGTTTAAATAAACTATCTGTTTTAAAAAGTGTTGAAAGTGAATTATCTAATCCTTGTTCTTTTCCGCTTACAAGGCAAACAGCAACATTTACCTTAGAATTAAAGGCAAAATATAATTCATCATCAAACGTAATAGGATAATCTTCTATTTTTATTGAGCCATAATTTACTCCTTCTTTTTTACACTCAAAGGTAAATTGTATCTCTGTTTTTGAATTAGCCTCCACCGAAAAAGAACTAATAGCAATTTGTTGTTTGTTTAAAAAAAGTTTTGCCGAACCGATCTCTAAATTAGAATTACCATAATTAACAACATTAGCATGTAATTTTTGAATAAACCCTTTTTGCTGCAAGGGTGTTTCAAACCAGCATGAGTCTATATAAATATTATTTATTTCGTTTGCTTTTAATGGTAGAATGGTTAATTTAATTGAGGTATCGTTTTTTATTTCTTCCAGATTAAAAGTAGTTTTTTGTGCATCGCTAAGTGCGTATACTTTTTTATTTGGTAATGAGGATGAGCCTAAAAATTCATTTTGACGGTTTAATACATCACTAAAAACCCTAACTGCCGAAGAAATCTTAACTTCATCAACTAAGCTAACAGCATCTTCTTTAGAGTTAAAGCGTTGGTGTTTGCCTTCAAAATCATTTGTTATTATCTGAAATTTATCGCCATTGCCAAATGCTTTAATAATTTCTTTGGCTTTTGTTTTTGCTATTTCGAGTAAAGGACCTTGTTTATTAACATTTTCCATGCTAAAGGAATTGTCGATATAAATACTAACAGCCTTGGCTCCGGTATTAATTACAGTTGTGTTTTTATCTTTAATAACCGGTTGCGCAAAAGCCATAACCAAACAAGCTATTGCCAAGCATCGTGCAATTAAAACAAGGATTTCTCTTAAACGTGATTTTGATTTACTTTGATGCTGTAATTCCTTTAAAAACCTAACGTTAGTAAAGTAAACCTTTTTATAACGCCTGAAATTAAATAAATGAATAATAATTGGAATTGCAACCGCCGCTAAAGCCCATATAAATGCGGGATAAACAAACATCATAGGCTATAAAAATACAAAAATGCAACGGCTTTACAAATGATAGGATGGTTTTTTTGTAAACATCCTTCATTTTATCAATTTAGCCACA
>JALHPG010000121.1 GCA_022842625.1 Bacteroidia bacterium
GACGCTCTTCCGATCTCCGCATAAGTGTCTAAGTGCATATAATAATCTTCAAGTTCGCAGGCACGTTTAGCCATGTTTACGGCAGCTTCTAATTGTTTTTTATCTGTTACTTCTTCGTAAAAGGTCCATGCCATTGAGTTTAGCGCTGCAACATTAGAACTATTGTAGGCTAAAAATTCAGGTTTTGCAGCCATTTCAAAATACATTGGTTTATTAAATCGTTTGTTTAAACGTAATTCAGTTTCAAAAACGATTCTGTCGCTATATGGCCAGTTAAGTTTTAAAAAATCTTGTTTAGTTTTTTCAAAAGCTACTTTGTCTAATTCTTTTGACCTTAAGTGTTCAGAAAAATAGGTTAAGCCCAACTTCGAGATCTTATCTTCTACTTCTTTATTATATTTTAATTCAAATGCTTTATAGTTTTTAAGCAGGTATTTTATCTCTCTAGAATCAATATCGTTAACGTTATCGCGAATTAATTCCCAATTTGTTTTAGTACTAAGAACTTCCTCTTTTACAGAACTAAGGTATTTTGCAACAGCCGGGGATGGATCTAAACAAGCACCGTCCATTAAAGAGATGTACTCAATGATCGTTTTTTCGTTTAGGCTTGTGTTTTCATAAAAATTTTTCTTACCAATAAAATTTTCATCACTCGAAAAACTTGCTTTTGCAAATGCAATAAATTCCATTGGTTTCATGTATCCGGCACCACGGTGAATGACATTGCCCTTACTGTCAATAACCAATAAATTAGGGTAACAGTTTACATTATACTTTTTAGCGAATTCAATTCCTTCGCCCTTTTCCATATCAAACTTATAATTTACAAAAGTTCTGTTAAAGTAATTTGCCACAGTATCTGTTGTAAATACCTCTTTCGACATTTTTTTGCACGGACCGCACCAGGTTGTGTAAGCATCAATAAAAATGAGTTTGTTTTCTTTAGCTGCTTTTTGTAAAACAGATTCAAGATTACCTAATTCAAACACAATTTGTTTGGTTTGACTAAAACATACTCCTGTAATTAGCAAAAAGAAAATAACACCGTATTTTTTCATTATATAAAGGTTTAGTATCTCAAATATAAATAATTGAAACGGTAAAAGCAGAAAACAAATGGTAATAAATGTTAGAAAAAGGATTACAGTAAAGAGGTGATCTCTGCGCTTAAAGGATCAACTTTACTCGGAAAAAATTTAATAATGGTACCTTTTTCGTCAATTAAATATTTACAAAAATTCCAGTTAGGTGCGTTTTCGCAAACACCATTATCTGCCTTTGAGCTTAACCATTTGTATAAAGGATGCGCATCACTTCCTGTAACGCTTATTTTATCCATCATTAAAAATGTTACGCCGTAATTTTTTTTGCAAAAACTTTTAATTTCGGTATTTGTACCTGGCTCTTGTTTGCCAAAATTGTTTGCAGGAAAGCCTATTAATACCAATTTGCTGCCGTATTGCTCGTGTAAAGCTTGTAAGTTTTTGTATTGTGGGGTATAACCACACTCACTGGCAACATTGATCAAAAGCAATTTTTTACCTTTAAATTTTGAAAGAGAGATTTCTTCTCCGTCAATTGTTTTTAATTTAAAGTCGTAAATACTTCCCTTTACTAAATTAGTTGAGTTTTCTTTTTTGAAGGTCGTACCTGCCCAAAAAAGTGTTACAATGGCTGTAATTAAAGATAAAGCGCCAATTCTTAAAATTGATTTTTTCATAATTATGATTTTTAATAATAACGCTTTATTTATAAAATTGTTTAACTATTTACTTAAATATAAATTACGCTCGCTGTAAATGTTTTGAAAATATTCGTCCTGAAGGCTGTCAATAAAGTAAATAGCTTCACCGGTACTTTTCATTTCAGGGCCCAATTCCTTTTGTATTTCAGGGAATTTCTCATAACTAAATACCGGAACCTTAATTGCATAACCTTTTAACTTCGGATTAAATTTAAAGTCTTTTAATTTTGCGCCTAACATAACTTTAGTAGCATAGTTTACATATGGCTCATCGTAAGCTTTAGCTATAAATGGCACAGTACGACTAGCACGTGGGTTTGCCTCGATGATATAAACGATCTCATCTTTTATTGCAAATTGAATATTTAATAAACCAACCGTTTTTAATGCTAAGGCAATTTTTCGGGTATGATCTTCAATTTGTTTAATAACATTCGGACTAAGATCGAACGGTGGTAATACGGCATAACTATCGCCACTATGAATACCTGCCGGTTCAATATGTTCCATTATTCCAATAATGTAAACATCTGTACCGTCACAAATAGAATCTGATTCTGCTTCTATCGCACCTTCCAAGAAGTGATCTAATAACACTTTATTATCCGGCAGATCATTTAATAATTTAACAACGTGCTGCTCTAATTCCTCTTCGTTAATAACGATCTTCATGCTTTGACCGCCTAATACATAACTCGGACGAACCAATAACGGGAAGCCTAAAGTTTTTGATAATTCAATACCTTCTTCAGCATCTTTAATTACACCAAACTTTGGATAAGGGATATTATTTTCTTTTAATAAGTTAGAAAAACTTCCTCTGTCTTCGGCAAGATCTAACGATTTAAAATCTGTACCAATTATTTTAATGCCGTAACGTTCAAGTTTTTCGGCCAGTTTTAAAGCTGTTTGTCCGCCTAATTGCACGATAACACCTTCCGGTTTTTCGTGTAAAATAATATCGTAAATATGTTCCCAAAAAACAGGTTCAAAATATAATTTATCGGCGGTGCTAAAATCGGTACTAACGGTTTCCGGATTGCAATTGATCATGATGGTTTCATAACCCATTTCTTTTGCTGCCAAAACACCATGTACGCAACTGTAGTCAAATTCTATTCCTTGTCCGATGCGGTTAGGACCACTTCCTAAAATAACCACTTTCTTTTTATCTGTGCGAACGCTTTCGTTCTCTTCTTCAAAAGTAGAGTAGTAGTAAGGGGTTTTTGCTTCAAACTCTGCTGCACAGGTATCAACCAATTTAAACACGCGATTTATTTTAAGGTCAATTCTTTTGCTGTAAACATCGCTTTCTAAACATTTAATTAAGTGAGCGATCTGTCTATCGGCATAACCTTTTTGTTTGGCTTCGTATAATAGATCTTTAGGTATATTACCTATGTTATGTTTAGAAATTTCATTTTCAAGAGCAATTAATTCTTCTATCTGCTCCAAAAACCACATGTCGATTTTTGTAAGTTTTTGAATGGTTTTAATAGAGATACCAATTTTCATGGCATCGTATATCATAAATAAACGATTCCAGCTTGGACGCTCAAGGGCATTTAATAATTCTTGCTGATTGGTAATTTCTTTTCCATCGGCCCCTAAACCATTACGCTTGATCTCTAAACTCTGACAAGCCTTTTGTAAAGCTTCCTGAAAGGTGCGGCCAATACCCATTACCTCGCCAACCGATTTCATTTGAAAACCTAATTCGCGATTACAACCTTTAAATTTATCAAAGTTCCAACGCGGGATCTTTACAATAACGTAATCTAAAGTTGGCTCAAAATAAGCAGAGGTTGATTTTGTGATTTGGTTAATTAATTCATCTAAATGGTAACCAATGGCTAGTTTGCTGGCAATACGTGCAATTGGGTAACCGGTTGCTTTACTGGCTAATGCAGATGAGCGCGAAACACGCGGATTGATCTCAATGGCAATAATATCTTCTTTATCATCATTGCTCACCGCAAATTGCACATTACATCCGCCGGCAAAATTACCAATACTGCGCATCATTTTAATGGCCATGGTACGCATCTTTTGGTAGGTAGTATCACTTAGTGTCATTGCCGGGGCAACTGTAATACTATCGCCTGTATGCACACCCATTGGGTCAAAATTCTCTATTGAGCAAATAATAGCAACGTTATCATTCGAATCTCTTAATAACTCTAATTCGTATTCTTTCCAGCCTAAAACAGCTTTATCAATTAATACTTCGTGTATTGGAGATGTTTGTAATCCTCTATTTAAAAGAGCATCAAAATTTTCTTTTTCATAAACAACAGATCCGCCGCTGCCACCAAGGGTAAATGAAGGACGGATAACCAATGGGAATCCAAATTCCTGTGCAACGCCTTTTCCTTCTAAAAATGATTTTGCGATTTTACTTGGCGCCATACCAACACCAATTTCATTCATTCTTATACGAAACAAGTCGCGATCTTCGGTAACTTTGATAGCATCAATATCTACGCCTATCATGCGTACATTGTATTTTTTCCAGATGCCAAGATCTTCGCATTTTAAAGCAAGATTTAAGGCTGTTTGTCCACCCATTGTTGGTAAAACTGCATCTATTTTTCTTTCTTCTAAGATCTTTACAATAGATTTTACTTCAAGAGGTAAAAGGTAAATATTGTCAGCTGTGACCTTATCGGTCATAATAGTTGCAGGGTTGGAGTTTATTAAGGTAACCTCAATTCCTTCCTCACGTAAACTTTTTGCAGATTGAGAACCCGAGTAATCAAATTCGCAGGCTTGCCCAATAATAATTGGACCGGAGCCGATAATTAGGACAGATTTTATGGATGTATCTTTTGGCATAGTATGTTAGAAAAATTTAAAGCTTCTTTTTTAAATTTAAATTGCTGCAAAGATAATAGACAGATGGGATTGTGAAAAGAAAGATATTGACTAGATATTAATAAAAAACCCGAAACTGATAGTCTCGGGTTACAAAAGCAAATAAATGCTATGTAATTGGTTTAATTTTTATTATTCTGCTGAATGAGAGTGATTTGTATCTGTTTCTCTTTTTCCTTTGGCTTCAGCTACTACAATATCACGTTCGTGTTGTCTTGTTCCGTTTAATGCATCAATTGCAGCTTGTCCTTCTGCATCATTTGGCATTTCAACAAAGCCATATCCTTTGCTACGTCGAGTTTCTTTATCCTTAATAATTCGCACACTGGCTACTTCGCCATACGGACTAAATAATTCGCTAAGAGAATGTTCTTTTACTTTAAAGCTGATGTTGCTAACAAAAATGTTCATAATTCTTATTTCTAGGATTTGTATAACATAAAGGTAATTAAAATAACTAAAAATCCAAATATTTGATAATTTTTTTACTTCTCAGTGTTTACAGGGTCTAGAGCCTCCAAAATGACATCTTTTATGGTTAAATAAGTGTCGTTAAAAGCAATTTGTTTAACCTCATTTTCAGAAAACCATTTTACTTCATCAATATTTTCTTCGGTTTGGGGTTTTAATTTTTTGGCATAATTTGTTTGCATATAAAACCAGTAGGTTTGTTTTAAAGCGTACCCGGTTTTATAAGGATAAATATGGAAGGTAGAGGCCAGTTGTTTAACTATTTTTAAATTTTTAACTGCACATTCTTCCTCGCACTCTCTTATGGCAGCATTTTCGATGGTTTCTTTTTTCTCTAATTTGCCTTTTGGCAGATCCCATTTACCTAATCGGTGAATAAATAAATAGTGTTTATCCCTCTCAATAAAACCGCCTGCCGCTTCGATGTAGGAAAACGATTCTTTAAAAAAATCAAACACTTCTTTAAAACTATAATTAAAAATTTGGACAGAATTAAAATCATTTTGGTCTAAAAAATCATCAATAATAATTTTTAACGTTTGTTTGTTTTCCTTATCGTAAATCTTAATTGTTTGATTTTGCGAAGATTGACTTTGACTTGACCCAAATTCAATAAATTTATTATTGAAATATATTTTTTTGTTCATAAAAAAGTGTGTTTAAACATAAAACTAAATCTAAATTTGTGCCATGACTTCCTTTGATAACCCAGCGTATAAAGTTGCTGAATTTTTATTACAAATAAAAGCTGTAAAGCTTCAACCCGAAAATCCATTTACATGGGCGAGTGGAATTAAATCGCCTATTTATTGTGATAACAGAAAAACACTTTCATATCCTCAAATACGCACATTTATCCGTCAAACATTTGTTGATACCATAAATAAAAATTTCGCAAAGCCTGATGTAATTGCAGGTGTTGCTACTGGCGGCATTGCAATTGGGGCTTTAGTGGCGCAGGAAATGGGTCTGCCTTTTGTTTACGTAAGAAGCGAAGCTAAAAAACATGGTTTAACCAATATGATCGAAGGGGATGTTGAAAGCGGGCAAAATGTTGTAGTAGTTGAAGATCTTATTAGCACCGGTGGAAGCAGTTTAAAAGCTGTTGAAGCCTTACGCGAAAAAGGTTGTACCGTAAAAGGAATGGTAGCTATTTTTACTTATGGTTTTGATGAGGCTGAACAAAATTTTAAAAAGGCAAAATGCAATTTAAAAACCTTAACAGATTATAATACATTAATTAATACTGCACTTACAAAGGAATATATTTCAGAAAAGGATCTTGAAAGTTTAAAGCAATGGAGAACCAATCCATCTGCTTGGGGACAAACAACCGTAAAATAACATGGCTGCTTTTACCATTAATAGCGAAACCAATAGCACCCTATCTTCTTTAAAAAGTTTGTTTGATTTTTTAAGCGATTTTAAAAATTTTCAAACTATTTTACCTGAAGATAAGGTAGAGAATTTTCAATTCACCAGTGATGAATGCTCTTTTAATATTAAAGGCATTACGCCTATGAAAATTAAAAAAGTAGAAGCAAAACCTCATGAATTTATTTTGTTTTCGAGCGAAGGTTTGGCCAAGTTTAATTTTAGTTTAAAGGTTTTTTTTATTGGCGATGCGGCACAAAAAGGACAGTGTAGGATTGAATTAACAGGAGATCTGAATCCCTTTATTAAAGCTATGGCCGAAAAATCGTTAGCGGCCTTAACTAATACCATGTCGTTAAAACTGGCACAATTAAATTTAGATCAGTAGCCTGCTTTACTTGCATCATAGGCATTAAAAGTACCTAATGCTTTTGCGATCAATTTATTTTCGCGATTGATACAAAAAACATCACAGCTTATTATTATAATGCGATTTCCTTTTTGCTCTACTTTTGCTGTTGCAACTAATTGATCGTTTAATAAAGAAGGCGCTAAAAAGTTTGATTTATATTCTATTGTACTTACTACTTTATTTTCTTTATAAACGCTAGATAAACCTGCCACTCCTAAAGCGGCATCTATTAAAGTTGCTATAACACCTCCGTGTGCTGCATTTGGCGTTGCTAAATGATCTTTATTAATGGTAAGAAAGTAGTCAACTACACCATCAGAAACAATCGTAAAATGCATACCCATAAGCTTCCCGAAAAAATTATTTTCGATGTACTTTTCAATTAAATTTTTATCGGTGACGCCCATGTTTTTTTATCTGAAAAAATTATTTATTTGTTAATTCATTAGCTAATTGGTTAAAATCAACTCCGTCAAAATTACCGCTGCTCATCATTAACAGTACTTTGTTATCCCATTTTTTTGATTTTAAATAATCAGTTACGTCAGAACTTTTCGTGAATACTTTTAGATCCTTGCGATTAAATGCTTTATGAACTTGCTCTTCAGTTATTTCTTTTAGTTTTTTGTGGGCAATGGTATGTGGATTAAAATAAACAATGGCTTCATCGGCCAGATCCATAGAGCCGTTATACTCTTTAAGAAAATCTTCGTTCAAACTGCTAAATGTATGCAGTTCCATACAAGCTACGATATAGCGATTGGTAAATTGTTTTTTTACAGCATCGGTGGTTGCTTTTAATTTAGAAGGGGAGTGTGCAAAATCTTTATAAAAATTAAAGTTATCGTTTTTAAACACTAACTCTAAACGCTTTGCAGCACCTTTAAACGACTGTATAGCTTCATAAAATTGTTCATCGGTTATCCCAATCGTATTACAAACTAGGCGGGCACCATTTAAATTCATTAAATTGTGATTACCAAATATTTGTAATGGAATTTTTTTATTGCCAACTAATAAATTTGTGTTGCCGTTTATAATTTCGTTTGCCGGAATAGAGTAGGGCGTTTTAGTGATCTTAGTATTGGCAGCATTCTTGCAGGTTTCGGCAAGTACTTTGTCTTCTGCGCAATAAATTAAATGTCCGTTTGGCTCAATTAAATTAATGAAGGTTGTAAACTGTTCAACATAATTTTCAAATGTTGGAAAAACGTTGATGTGATCCCATGCAATACCACTTATTATAGCAATGTTTGGCTTGTACAAGTGGAATTTCGGACGGCGATCAATGGGAGAAGCTAAATACTCATCGCCCTCTATAACCGCAAATTTAGAGGTATTAGTTAAATTCACCATGGTATCAAAACCTGCTAATTGTGCGCCAACTAAAAAATCAGTTTCTATTTTATGAAAATGCATAACATGCAATATCATTGCGGTTATGGTTGTTTTACCATGACTGCCTCCTATAACGATGCGCGTTTTGTTTTTTGTTGCTTCGTAAATATATTCGGGATAAGAATATATTTTTAAACCTAATTCCTTTGCGCGTATTAATTCCGGATTGTCGGCACGTGCATGCATACCAAGTATAACTGCAGTAATATCATTAGTTATTTTTTCAGGAAACCAGCCAATTTCTACAGGTAAAATTCCTGCTTTTGCTAAGCGGCTTTTGCTCGGTTCGTTAATTTCATCGTCGCTTCCGGTAACAATAAATCCTTTTTCATTTAGGGCCAACGCCATATTGTGCATTGCGCTTCCGCCAATTGCAATTAGGTGAACTTTTTCCATGGCATAAAGAAAGTGCTTTGGCGTTTGTATTTTGTAACAAAGTAAATTTATTATACACATAAAATTGTTTATCTTGTAAGCCAATTAAATACTGAAATTTTATGCAAAAAAAAATAGTTAAAGTTGGAAATATAGAATGCGGTTCTAAAGAATTGTTTTTAATCTCCGGTCCTTGTGTTATTGAGGACGAGATGATAATGATGAAAACCGCTGAAAAATTAAAAGAAGTTGGTGAGAAATTAAATATCAAGATCATTTATAAATCAAGTTTCTTAAAAGATAACCGTAGTAGTTTAAGTTATTACGATGGTCCGGGTTTGGATAAGGGAATGAAAATTTTAGCCAAAGTAAAAGAGCAATTTGGTTTTCCATTATTAACAGATATTCATGAGAGTCACCAAGCGGCTATTGCCGGCGAAGTTTGCGATGTGCTGCAAATACCGGCTTATTTATGTATGCAAAGTTCTTTATTAGTTGCTGCTGCAAAAACAGGTAAGGTGGTTAATATTAAACATGGTCAGTTTTTAGCACCCGATAATATGAAGCATCCGGTACAAAAATGTATTGATGCAGGAAATGATAATGTGATCTTAACTGAGCGTGGTTATGTGTTTGGATATAATGATCTGATCGTTGATCCGCGTAGTTTTTTTCATATGAATAATATCGGATACCCTGTTGTATTTGATGTTACACATTGTGTTCGTAAATATGGTATTCCGAGTGCCGATGCTAAAGGTGGAGCAAGAGAGTTTTTGCCGGTATTAAGCAGAGCAGGGGTAGCAAGCGGCATTGATGGTATGTTTATAGAAACACATCCTGAGCCTACAAAAGCTTTATGCGATGCAGCTTCTCAGTTATGTGTGTATGATCTTGAGGAGTTTTTAAAACCGATAATTGAGATCCATAATGTAGTTAGAAAGTATACTTAATTTTAAATAATACTAAAAATGTAAAACAAAAAAACCGATCAAATTATTGATCGGTTTTTTTGTTTGTAATCTATTGGTTTTTGTTTTTTACAAAATAAACAATGGTGCCTATAACGGCAACAACGGCTAAACTAAAGAAGAATATTTTCCAGGCGCTGTATGGTCTTTCGCCTTGTACCTCGCCTGTTCGGGCATTAATTGTAAAACGAAAAACTTTGTTGTTATACTTATAAGCGCTTATCCATAAGGGTAATAAAATATGTTTAAAGGATATATCGTTATACTCAGTATTAATAGAAGTAATTTGTTGTGTATCGCCTCCAATATCAGATCTAATCGAGCTTTCAATAATGGGTAACATTCGTTCCTTAGCTTCTTCAAAACCCGGTTTTAATTCTGTTTGATAGCTTTCAGTTACAAAACCTGCTAAGTAATGATCATTGTAACTTACTAAATCTGGAAGATCCCATGGTTCTAATTCCTGAACCATTTTTTTTGGTAACGAATGTGAGGCACAAACTAAAAT
>JALHPG010000122.1 GCA_022842625.1 Bacteroidia bacterium
CCAGATACTTCGTTATCCTTCTCTTGTCCATTAAACCCGAAACGATATCTCTCTGAGCCACTTTTTTTATGGTCATAAATCCCTCCTTTTATCACTTTTTTGAAGTGATAAAATTGGGGGTGAGTATGTAGTTTTTCGGCTCCCATTTAATACTACTAATGTAAACATTATTAATGAGTTTTTTATTTCATTTGAGTTAAATCTGCATCCGTATTTTTACGGATGCCTGGCCGATAAAATAGTTTTTCATTTGAAAAAAAAAGCTCATTTCCCCTTGTAAACAGTGCTATTTCCTTACGATATTTTAACTAAATTGTTAGATACTTTTCTTTACAACTGCCGTTAATAGTGGTAGATACGTTCACTCTTTCGATTAGTAAATAGTAACAATTAAGTCATGAGCAAACAAATCGGTTTAATCAGGCTTAAAGGAAAGATCGGAGGAGTTTCCTTTTATAAGTCCGGTGGGGATGACTTGGCCCGGGTGGCCAATGGCCCCACTAAAGACAGGATCGACAACGACCCTGCATTCATCCGTACCCGAGAGAACAACAAAGAGTTTGGGGGCAGTGCTACTGCTGCAAAGTCTTTTAGATTGGCTCTTGCTTTTATCATCCAATCAATGGGTGATTCACGTTTAACTTCACGCTTAACAAAGTTATTTAAAGAGATCAACTCTCTTTCTGTTACAGCTACACGTGGACAAAGACCCATTACTTTATCAGCACACAGGCCTATGTTAATGAACTTTGAGTTGAACAAGAACATTAGTTTTTCTTCTGTGTTCAATGCTCCGTTTTCATTTGCAAACACTCCTGCACGTGATGAAGGTTCTATTACTGTTCCTGCTTTTTTACCGCAGAACTTTATTAATGCTCCTGTTGGTGCTACGCACTTTAGATTAATATCTGCTATTGGTGTAGTTTCAGATTACAACTATAACAGCTCTAACGAGGCCTACGAGCCAACTGACCCTTCATTAAACATTCTCGCTGCTTTGGATGCAACACCGGTAACTGCGTTGAATGGTATAGTTCCTGTGAACTTTACCTTGACAACTACCTTACCAGGTACGCCTACCATGACAGGTACAGTTAGTGTGGTACAGTGTTTAGGGATTGAGTTTTATCAGCGTATAGGAAGTACTGACTATCTGCTTGCACAAGGTAACTGCATGAAAGTAGTGAACGTATTCTAAACTTGTGTAACTGAGAGTAAGAACGAAGCTCAGGCGTAAGCCTGGGCTTTTGTTTTTTATTCCAGTTCGTACACAGAGTTTATTTTAAAAGATCTTCTCTTGATATAGCACTATGCTATATCTTTTCAATAAAGTTGGCTTAAATGAGCTGTAAATGATGTTTTACGGAGGGTTGTTTATAGGTTATCTAATGGGTGAATGATACCTGGTTGATACCTGACTGAGATATGGGTAAAGTATAACTATATACGGCTTTAATACGGCTCATCTACGGCTGATCCCCTACTTTAATACGATTAATCTATAAATTTTATTTGATCTAAATCGGCTTCTTCAACTTTACCATTTTCTAATTCAATAACAGCTATGGTATATTCTGAACCATCTTCATGCTTCCTTTTATTCCATAAGTGGAAAAATGCTTTTTGAGGTTCTTTGCTGGAACGTGTATCAAATTTATACTCGATTTTTCTTAAGTCTTCTTTTTTCATCTGCTTTAAATTTCAGTTGATACAAAAATTAAAAAAGTAATGGGGATTTAGAAAATAACTTATACACAGCTAACCTTACATAATGCTTAGGCAACCAAAAAGCGCAGGGTGAAGGCTTAAGGCAAGGGTGGCGGTCATTTTTTTTATTCAGCCTGTGGGTTGGCCAAAAAAAATGAAGCCACCGAAGGCTTGCCCTTGCCGAGGGTGGGTAGCGCTTATATTTGCCTATGCAGGGTGTAAGGTGATTATTCTGGAAGTTCGCTAAAAAAACCTCTAGCAGATTCTATATAATCACCTATCTTTTTTAAGGGTTCAAAGTAATAAGTATCCTCTTGAGGATAATTAAATGATGTATCTAAAGTTGCTACAATATCAACTCCTGTTAATTCTTTGTAATTATCAATATATTCTTCATTTAGCAAGCCTGTATTATGAGCATATAAATGCCTATTTAACATCATTTCTTGCATCATTAAAAAGCTTTTGTTACTTGTAAGATCATAATTCAGCTTTTTTTTAAACAGTGTTATAGCACTTTGTTTTGTCCATGGCATAAGTCTTTGAAAAATATTCATTGTATAATCAGGGTCTGATTTTAACTCAACCAAATTTTTAATAGAGCATTTTTCCATATAGTAATATTTCAGGCCTTTTTCTATTACTGAAGCTAGTCTGATAAGAGTTCCCATATCAAAAAACCTATCTCCATAACTGTTTGTCCATAGTTGATAGTAGTTTAAAGAACCTGTAGGATTTAATACTTGGGGTAATTCAGTTATATTCATCTGCTTTAAGGCAAATATTACCTTATGACGGATCATGTATTGGGTTTCTGCAACCTGATTAATATGGTTTAATGCACTTTTTTTTGCTAACATAACTATAAATGATTTGTTGCTTATATTATAATAAACATGTAAATGTTTAATCTAAGATCGGATTATTTTTTGTGGCAAGTGAAGTATAAGGCCAAGTGGCAGTAAATAAAGTGGCAATTTTTCATTGCCATCTTTTTTACTGGCGAAGCGAACCGCCTGCGAATGGAGCCCCGGCTGCTTACAGAGAAGTACGCCAGTACGATGTAAGCTATGTTGCAAACACAAGGTTCCCGGCGGGGTTTTTGGTGCTTGCAGCACTGGCATTAGCGCAAAAACCATGACGGGACCGCAGGCCGGGGCGACACGCAGGTGAGCACAAACATGGGCAGCGATTGGATTTTTTACTACTGGAATGCAATGGAAGTTGTAAAAAAGACAAAGTAGCTGCCGTAAATAAACCTGTAGCAAACTGCAAGTACTGTGACATACTGGCGCAGCCACCGTAGGCAGGTGCAGTTTATTTTTTTCATTTGAAAAATAAATACTCAAAAAAAATACTGCACCTGGTATGGCGCAGTACTTGCTTGCAAAGGTTTATTTACACCTTATAACCTTCTCTTTCTTTTCCGATGTTTATTTATTATATTTGGATATAAATCGTTTATACTATGAAAATTAAATACAATCCAACATACGCAATAGACTATCTTCCTATTATTGAAGATTTAAACCCATACCTCATTTATCTTGTTAGAAGTGAAAGCAAATACGGTGAAGCTGGTATATTATTACAACTAAATGACAATACATTTAAAATACTACCCCGTACTTATCGTATTAGCAGTATTGTTGGTGATACAGGACGACTTCAAATGAAAAGCTTCTATTATCTTATCCAAGAGCTTGATAAAAAATATTTTGGTAGAGTACAAAGCAGAACAATTAAAGAAGAAGAATTTAATTCATTATTTGATGATAGACTGAAGCCTGAGGATATCCTTGATCAATACCGTTCTAATTCTTATTGGATAGATGATTTTAAAGATATTAAACGTAAATATGGTGATGCTAATCAGTATCTTGATCGACATGGAGAAGAGTTTATAAAAGCTCAGGATATTTTAAAGGACTTGATAGAAGCTACTGTGTAAGGATCTCCATGGAACGTATGATATTTTTATACGTATCGGGGCAGGGATAGTAGCGAAAAGCCCGCAAGCATGAGGACTTGTAGCGGATAGCCCGGTACAGCCCCCATGATTTAGTTAATGATTATTGGTTAATAGTTACTGGTATTTTTTATTTTAATGGATGGTATTTTTCGATTTCTCGTTGAAGTTCATCTACATTGTTTTGCTTGTATCTCTCGGTTGTATCGGGGTATCTGTGTCCGGCAAATACTTGTACTAATCTCAAGTCTTTTCCTTTTTTTAGTAAGTTGGTAATTACGCTTTGCCTGATGATTTGAGGGTTTATTTTTTTCTCCGGAACATAGTTTCTATAATTGAAGATAATGTGTTTTGTAATGTCTTCCCCCGTTAAATGATATCCTCTTTGGCCAATTAATAAATACTGACTTTTTGTGTTGTTCAATAATTTGGGTCTGTCTTCTTCCATATATTTTACTAATGCTTCTATCTGTTCTTCCCGTAAATATAAATCTCTACCATTGGTCTTGGCTTGTTTACGGATTTTGATTTTTCCTTTTTTTATATCTATATCATTCAACATGATTTTATCCAGTTCTTTTATCCTTAACCCCTGATAGATTAATAAACTGATGATGATAAAATTACGGTGCTTTAAAAGTGGATATCTCTCTTTTCTCTCCAGTAAAAGTTCTAATTCTCCTTCGTCAAGTAAATCCTGTAATTGGATATCCCGTTTTATTTTGTCTTTTAAATACAGGTAGCGTACAGGATTATCTTTTCTTTTTCCACTTTGGACCAGGTATTTATAAAATGCTTTGATAGAGGCTAATTTTCGATTAACCGTTACGGGTTGTAAACCTCTGTTCCTTAACTCGCCTATGTACTTTAATACTTCACTTTGCTTGTATTCACTGGCGTTGGGATGGTTTGATAAGTAATTTTCGATTTCATAAAAATAAAGGGCTACTGTTTTGGGTCTGTATTTTTCGTTTAAATAAACGTTCAGACCTTCCATGAGGCTTTGCATATAATTTCAGTTTTAATTGGTTACAGGGGCTTAAAAATCCTTCAAAGAGGCTTTTTTTACTTTGGTATAGATCTGGGTACTTTCAATACCGGAATGACCTAAAAAGTTTTGGACGTATTCGATTCGGAGGCCTTGTTCTAATAAATGGGTGGCTATACTATGACGTAAATAATGTAATGAAAATTCTTTGGTGATTCCTGCTTTTTTACCTAAACGCTGTATTACCCTGTTCATCATATCCCCTCTCATTCCCTTTCCCATATAGCCCAGGATAAATGCATTGGTATTGGTTTGAGCTCTTTCTTTTTCTAAATAATAATAAAAATCTTTTCTAACGATTCCGGTTATGGGTATTACTCTTCGTTTACATCCTTTTCCCTCTCGTACATACAAAAGTTTTTTATTTAAATCTATATCGTTTACTTCTAATTTTACTCCTTCGGTTCTTCTTAATCCGCAACTATAAAACAGGTGTAATAAACTTTTGTCTCTGTAATTATCGGTTGCATCAAAGAGTTTTTTTATTTCAGACTGGGTTAATGGTTCTCTTTCTTTATGCTTGTAATGGGTAAATTCATAATTGGAGGCTGGGTTTGATTCTATTTGATCTGTACTTTCCATCCAAATAAAAAAAGTTCGTAACGCATAAGCATAATGGTTTTTCATGGCATCACTTAATACCCCTGATCTTCGTTTTAATGGCCTTACATGTAAATGTTCCATAAAGTGGTGTATATCCTCGGTAATGATATCCTCCGGTTTTGCTCCCTTACGTGTAAAAATTAAAAATTCAAGTATCAAGGATGGAAGCATGTAAACGGTACTTTGATTATGGCCTATTTGTATTAAATAGTTTCTGAACTTCTCAATAAGCTTTGTAGGTTTCATAGTTGGATAAATGGTTATTGGTTAATAGTTATTGGTTATTAGTCCTTCGACAGGCTCAGGATAATAGGTTATTGTTTTATTAGTACGACGATTTTTATTCCTACGACCTATTTTTAAAAAGCCCCCTTGCATACTTTTTGGGGAAATGGAACACAAGAACATTTTTTCAATGTTTATAAGGGGTCTAGTGTTCCACTAGCGTTCCCTAGTGTTCCAAAGGTTGAAGTTCTTTGGTTGTTTTTATTTGCTCGATTTGATGGGATAGATTGTTTTTGATTCTATCTCTTAAGGCTTTGTAATCATCCCAGTAAACGATTTTATAGGTAAAGCCTTTATTTGTATATCCTCCATTTTGTTGGATGTATTCCAACGATTGTAAATCACAGATATATCGGTATAATTGGGTTTTGCTAATGTGTAATGACTGACGTACTTCCCGTAATGAAAAAGTAAAATTCTCTTTCTTTCCTTTGTTGTTCTTTTCTAAATAGATTTTTAAGTTCTCAAAAAACTGACGTAACGACCCATCTAATTCATCTACTTTTAATAAAATGGATTCAAACATGATGTTCACTGCCATTTCTATATCGGTGATTTCTGCTATTAATCTTCCTCGGTCATCCTTCTTTCTTTGGCATTGGTGTAATAAAACTATCTGCTTAATAAAGTTTTGAAAAAGGTCGTTTAACCTACGGATTTTATGGGCTTCCCGGGGTAATTGTATTTTTTCTGCATAAGGGTTGACTACTTCTAAGGGTTCTAATACTCTGATGATATTTTTTATAAACTTTTGGATTTTTACTTCTCTTCTTGCATCTATTAACCCTGCTGCTTTTTTATTTTGATAGGATAATATGTCTTCGGTTTGCAGAGATCCTTCGTCAACAGCTACTAAAAATACCCTGCTCATGTTATCCTCATACACCTGACCTTTGGTGGTACATGCTATGGTACTTATGGGACCTCGTACTATTCTTTGTCCGGTAGTGATTTGGCCGTTTTCTAATTTGATACTGATGGCCGAAGTAATAGACCCGTTTGATATTAACTCTCGTAATGCAAATTCTGCTTCTTCACTTAATCCGTCGTAATCTTCTATAAAAATTGCTTTATGACTTAATCCGTATTCAGGAAAGTTGTATAAACTTTTATCGCTGATTCTGGTTACTATTATGATATCTTCCTCCGGCATACAAGAGGCGATTTGTTTCATTAATCGGGTTTTTCCTGATGCTGAACTTCCTTGTAATAATACGTTCAACGTTTCTTTCATTTTATAACTGTAGGCGGCTAAGAATAAAAATATCCGGTTGCGTTCTTCTCCTACTATCCCTGTATCTCCCAATAATGTGATAAGTTGTTTGATTAAATCTTTTTGCTTTAAAAAATTAACGACTTCTTCTCTTTCTTTGGCTGAGAGGATGTATCTGTTTTTAGGTTCTTCTTCCTGGTTGTTTTGGGTTTGTTGAAGTAATTGTTCTCTATGTTGTTCTAGCAAATCGGTTAGGATTAAAAGGTCTTCTGCTATGATGGATTTATTGAGTAAAAGTTTTTCGGCGATTTCTGCAGCTATTTTGTTCACTGCTCTGTCATCATATAAATTGGCTTTATCATGTCGGCTTTTTCTTTTAAATCGGGTATCTGTAGTTTTTATTTCTACGTGTAGGCCTACTACCATTTTATCAGGTTCTTTGGGGAGATTGCCTAATACACTATACACTGCATGGGCTGAACTGTAAATGAGTTTATGCTTTTGGGTTTGGTCTAAAAATGGTTCAGTAGAGGTTAATTCTGTTTGAACATTTTCTTTTTCATTTGAGATGATTACTTCTTTAAAAACTAATTCAGTATTAAAAACTGCTTCTCTTTCTTCCAGTAATTGTATGATTCCTGACCCTTCGTATTTTATATAAAAACTGTTGACATCTTCGCCCTCCGGCATTTTTACCGTGGTAAACTCGACTCCCGGTTTAACTTTGGATTGTAGGATTTCTGCATATTTTCTCGCCGCTAGTCTTCCGCTTTCATCTCCATCAAATGAAAAAATAATTTCATCCAGTTGTTTAAGTTTCTCTATGGCTTTTATGTGTTCCTCTCCTAATCCGTTGGTTCCATAAGTGGATAGTATTGTATAATTTTCAGTAATCTCAGGTAGTTGTAATAAGGTGGCTGCATCTATAATCGCCTCGGTTAATATCAGTTTTTTTGTTTCTTTTTGAGGGTATGCAGGGTACAACCCTTTCCTGTTTTTTAAATAAAAATGTTTGGAGTCATCTTCATTTACAGTGCTTCGGAAGTATAAAGATTCTATTTCGTTTTTTTCATTTCTCAACGCAAAGGCTATTCCGTATTTTCCAAAAACTGTATAGGCTTGTTCTTTTTCTATTGATCTGCTATTATATCCATAAGGTAAAAGGATCCCGACATCTACACAGCTTTTAATCAATACTTCATCTTTTCTTTTTCCATGGTGGAACTGGGCTGCATTATATCCTACTTCTACTTTTCTAAAATCTAATCCTCGTTTTTGTAAATATTCTTTGGCAGGGCTGCTGTTACTTAGTGCATTTTTAAAGTAGGTGAATATGTAATTAAAAAAGTCGGGTTTGTTTTGTAGCTTTTGTATATATAATGGTGTTGTAGACCCCTCGATCATCTCTACACATTTTTTACAGGCGGCATGTTTTCCTTCTTTCATTCCTAAGTTGTCATACCCTTCGGCGTACATCACTATATCTATAACGTCCATACTTTTTCCTCCGGTTTTACAGTTGGATGAAAAACATTTGGCCGACCCCCATTGCCAGCTTGCTTGCATACTGGGTGTTTTGTCTTCATGAAAGGGGCAGCATAATCGTAGGTTTCTATCGGGTTTGTAACCGTAATGTTTAAAGACTTCGGCCAGGCTTAGCCGGGTTTTAATCTCCTGTATCTCCATATTGTTGATAAATTTAAATATTTGTCCTATAAGGCAAATAAAAACATAAAAGACAAGTTTTACTATGATGCCTCAAGGCAAGTTTTAAACAATAAGGCTAACAATGCTTGATTTTTATAGCCCTTTAGGGTAAATTTGTGTTAATATTTTACCTTTAAGTATGGCAACTACATTAGGAGATCGCATCCAACAACTACGCAAAACGGCTGGTTTAACTCAGGCTCAGCTAGCCGATAAAATCAAGATTTCCAGTACTCAACTGGTTCGATATGAAATCAGAGGGGTGCAACCGCCTGCTCATGTTTTACAAAAACTAGCTTCTGTTTTAGATACTTCTGTGGATTTTTTAATCAATGGTGATAAAGATCAAAAAGTAAAAGCGGCTTTAAAAGATGATGAACTTTTTATCAAGTTCAAAAAAATTGAACAGTTGCCCGCTGATAAACAAAAGCTCGTAAAGGAACTCCTGGACTTATTCATTTTTAGAGATTCTGTTAAACAATTAACTCATTAAAAACTATGGATCAACTTACTGTTAAAATATACGATCATAAAAAGCTTCAGTATATCAAAAGCTTGTTGCAGGATTTAGAGGATGTTGAAGTATATCATGAAAAAAACGTACCAGAGGTATCGGACCAGGAAAAAAAGTATATTGATAAATGCCTCAAACAACTAGAGAAGGAGCCTACCGGGGTATCATGGAAGGATATGAAGAAAAAACTTCATGCTGCGGTTAAATGAGTTATAAGATTATTATTACCAAGGCTGCTGAGGATGCCTTAATTAAGGAGTATGTGTACTACCATGACATCAACCCTTTATTGGCAGAACGACTTGAACATGAATTTGAACGGTTAATTGATTTACTTCAAAAGTATCCTTTTATATTTTCTGTTAGATATAAAAATGTTCACTTCGCCGTCATGAAAAATTTTAGGTACACCGTGCATTATGTGGTCAAAAGAAAAACCGTTTTTGTTATCGGTGTTTTTCATACTGCAAGGAACCCGGATACCTGGAGTAAGTAATATTGATAATCGCTGGTCAATCATTTTTATTATCGATCTCGGACAAAGAAAAGATGTTTATGAGTAAAACACAAAGGCCAGCGATGCTGGCCTTTTGTTTTTTATATTTTAATGATGGGGCGTAAATAATCCTTCTTCTTTTAAGTCCTCCTTCTTCCAAGAATTAATTAATTCTATCGATTTCTCAAATATAGTCTTCCAGTTTTTCTCTAAAAAATCTATATCAACATCCTTGTAGAATACTTTACTTTTATAATAACGTATATTAGGAGTATCATATGCTTTTAAAAGATAAGTATGAAAGGTTTTTTTAATATTGTCATCAAAATTAAAACCTATGTTATAATGATATCTATCTGCTTTTTTTGTATAGCTTAAAGCTAAAGCTACATCACTTTTCTCATCATTTGGCAAAGTATATTGATGACTCTGCTCCAGTTCTCTACATGCATCAGATATTGCTGTAACTCTATTTTTTAGGGTTATAAATTCGTCAACTGAAATGTTTT
>JALHPG010000123.1 GCA_022842625.1 Bacteroidia bacterium
GGCATTGAGCATGATTATTCAATAGGATATACCAATTTAAACGGATTCAGAGCTTCTTACTGTTTCCCCTACAAATGGTATAATATAGAAAATGAAATGCTAACTCCCTTAACGATCAATCCTTTTTGCATTGCAGAAAACACACTTACTTATTATTCGGGGAAAGAAAATAAAAGTATGATCGAGTTAGCCCTCCCAATTATTAATGAAGTCAAAAAATATAAGGGACAGTTAATTTCAATTTTTCATAACGACACGTTAAATGATCAGATGAAAATATTTTATTTAGAGTTTTTAAAAGCTGCTAAATAATAAACTTTATCATTAACACTTCTCGATTACGCTCGAAGTGACAAACACACGTAAAATTATAAATGTTGTAATTCTAAAAAGATATTTTTTACAACCTGTGCAACACTTGATATGATCATTTGTACACCAATACCAATTACTAAAAAGCCCATTATCTTAGAAAGGGATGTTAATCCTGCTTGTCCGGCATATTTCATTAACCTTGGCGCATATTTGAAGATAAAATAAATAGAAAATGAAACAATTATAATTGCAACAATTGCAGCCACATCTTGCCATATTGCCAAGTGCCAATCATCATTTCTGCTGGCATAAAGGGTTATTAAAAACGACATTGAGCCCGGTCCTGCCAATAAAGGCATTGCCAAAGGTGAAAACGAAATATCATCTTTTTTATCACTTTCTTCTTTAATTTTTCCTGAAATTTCTTTTTTATGTTTTACATTTAATAGTTGCCATCCCGATCTGAAAATAACTAAGCCGCCTGCAACCCTTAATGCGGGAATAGTAATTCCGAAAAAATTCAGGAGGTAAACGCCAATAAAATAGGAAACAATACAAATTAGAATAATATATAAACAGGTTTTTTTGAGTGTTTTTAATTTGGCTTCATCACTCATATCCTGCGTTAAACTAATATAAACAGGTAGGCCGCCTAATGGATTTATTAATGAAAATAATCCAATTAAAATTGTAACAAATATTGACGTTTCAAACATGGGCGCAAAATTAGTATTATTTCGGAGGCTTTTTAAAGGATCTGTTGTGATATATTCGTTAATAAAATACAAACAAATAAAATTATCCTATTTTTGTTCTTTCTAATAATAGCAAATGGCATTAAATTTAAAAACATTAGCAACCCGAAGTATGAGTGCAGCCGTATTTGTTGTGCTGTTAATTGGTTGTGTTTATTGGAATTATATTTCCTTTTCTGTTTTCTTTTTTGCTGTTTCAATGATCGGTTTATCTGAGTTTTATAATATTGCCGAAAAATTAAACAGTAAGCCCTATAGAATTTTAGGACTTATTTTTGGAGCAGCATTATATTTAGTGTCATTAAATATCAATTTGCTATTAGCATTAAATTTAAAAAGCTTTCCGGATAATGTTTTGATAAGAGTAATTCCGGTAATAGTATTGGCCTTTTTTACTTTACTGGCTGTTCCTGTTTTTAAGAAAAACGATTTCTCAATAAGAGATGTAAGTTTTACGATGTTTGGAATTCTTTATGCCGTTGTTCCATTTATTACCTTAAACCTTTTGGTGAGTGATAATGGGTATAACCCAAAATTAATATTAGGTATTATTTTTCTAATATGGAGTAGCGATACCTTTGCCTATTTAGGTGGAAGTATTTTTGGAAAAAATAAAATGATCGAAAGAATATCACCGGGTAAAACTTGGGAAGGAACTATCATTGGCGTAATAATAACCTTTGGGGTAAGTTTTTTTATAAAAGAATTTTTTATTGGCGATGAAGGATTTTTTTGGCCGATGCTGGGACTTTTAGTGCCCGTATTAGCAACAATAGGAGATCTGGTAGAAAGTATGATTAAACGTCAGGCCGGCGTTAAGGATAGCGGAAAGATCATGCCTGGGCATGGTGGTGTATTAGATAGATTTGATAGTTTGATATTTGTAGCCCCGCTAATATATGTAGCAGTAACACTAATAGGTATTTGCAAAGATCTATTGCAATAAATTGGTGTTTGAATTAGATCTTAACCGAATGTACTCGGTGGATAGGAATAACCACTCCTTGTTTTAAAATAACACGTTTATCGGTAACTCCCCAAACGGTAGTTTCAACTACTTTGCAAGACGAATCATCCTCAAAATAAATCCTGATTTTTGCATGCTCCATATTACCTAAGGTTAATGCTCGGTCAAGCTCAGAACGTCTCTCAGTTATTTTTTCTATATCATTTAAAACTTCTGTTGAAGGGAATTTTAAATTTTCAACTTCTTCTTTTTCTATTGGCTGAAATTTTGAGATAACCATGATTTAATTTTTTTTAAAAGGTTAATAAAGAATACATCTATATAAAACGAATATAAAAATAAAAGGTTGCAGTTGTTAATTTTTTATTTGGCTTTTTAGCGTTTTAAACAATTCATGGGCTTTTTGACTCCCAATTCTATATGTAAAACCATCATTATCAACTAATTCTATAAAATCCTCACCGCTGGTATAAAATCTAATGGTGCCTTTATTGTGAAGGTTATAAACAGCCCTTCTTAAAATATTTTTTTTGTAACGACTTTTTCTCATCGACACAATATTTTTAAGGTCTATTTTTACTTTTCTAGCCGTCCAAAACCCATCCAAAATTAAAAACCCTTTGTAAACAGTAGTTTGAATATGCAGGATGTAGGTTAAAGCGGTTGAAAAAACCAAAATGCTTATTCCAATTATAAAAAAGATAAGACCCGATTCATTTGTGTTTTCAATAGGGTAGGAGCCAATTTTCACAAAGGATACTTGAACAGGTTTTGGATTTTCGCTCCAATAATAAGCAACAAAGCAAAACAACGTAAGCAGTGAGCGAACAACAATACTTAATCGGTTATGCCCCATGTATTGTTTTTCCTTAAAAAGTATTTCGGTTTTACTCAATTAAACTTAGTTTTAATAATTTGTTATTAGGCTCTGTTACTTTATATCTATCATCACTTCGGTAACCAACTACCCAAACAATTTCACCGTTCCCGTTTTCAAGGATCTTGCATTTATCTTTTTCAAAAGCATTTAATTTTAGATCTTTTAAAAGATCACTAACAAGCTTAAAGCCCTTCATGCCAAAAGGTTTAAACTTATCGCCTGTCATTTTTGGTCTTATGATTAATGGAAAAATTAGTTTGTCTTTTTCAATAACAAGATCATGCGCAGTTAATTTTTTCAGTTCAGTAGTATCTTTAACCTTAATGAAATTTAGTTTTTTAAGCTCATTTAGTGAATGGATAACAGATAGCTCGATATGATCATTCGCTTTAGGCTTGATCAAAATAACTTCTCTGTCAATTGTTAAGGTATGGGTAGGAGAATAAAATAATTTACCTACGTTGCCATTTTCTTTGATGTTGGTTATAATGTCGTTTGTTTGTGAAACATTAAAACCTAAGGGTTCTAAAATATAATGTAGAATGGTTTTGAGTTGTTTTTCTTTTTTTAGTAAAACTCTATTTAAAACAATTACCTCTCCTTTTTTTGAAAGCAATTGCTTACTTTTTTCTATTAAAAAATCATTTACAATTTCGGCTTCCTCTTTAAAATTAGAAGCGTTTTTTAAAAATGTTTGTTCAAGATTCGGATGTAGTTTTTTTAATTCAGGAATTATTTTTAGTCTCAAAAAATTACGTTCGTACTTGGCTTCTAGATTACTTTTATCTGTTCTGAATTTGATCTTTTCTTTGGCTGCAAAATTGGCAATTTCCTCTTTTGTAAAATTCAGCAAGGGACGCACAATGTTCCCCGTTTTTTCGGGAATACCTTTTAAACCGTTAATTCCGGTGCCACGCGTAAGATTGATAAAGATCGTTTCAACTACATCGTTTGCATGATGCGCCGTTACCAAATGATCAAATTTATTTTTTTCTATCAACTCCTTAAACCAATCATACCGTAGCTCGCGGGCTGCCATTTGTATACTTAACTTGTTTTTTTTACAATAGGCATCTACATTAAATGCTTTTGTGTAAAATTTTACATCCAGTTTTTTAGAAAGTTCTTTGCAAAAAGTTTCATCGGCCTCACTATCTTCAGACCTTAGTTTAAAATTACAATGCGCCAGAGCAAAATTAAAATCGCCTTTTTTTAATAAATACGCTAAAACAACCGAATCTATACCGCCACTTATGGCCAATAGCAACGAATCTTCTTTCTTGAAAAGATGATCTTTAACTATGTTTGATTCGAATTTTTTTTGCACCTAACAAAGATAATAAAATGACAGCAACATTGCATGTAGCAGGTGCATCTTTACCAATAAACGAATACCGTGCACCTTTAAATGCGTTTACCTATAAAATCTATTAATTTCGTAGTATGTTATTTTTAATTAAAGTCCCCGGGTTAGGTATAAAAAATGATAAACATTTTAGCAGTTAATTTTGTTTTAGATAAATTTGGACTAATATTAAAAATTAATATATCAAAATGGGTAAAAATGTCACAATAGTTGGAGCAGGTTTAGTAGGCTCTTTAGTTTCTATATATTTAGCTAAAAAGGGCTACAAGATAGATGTTTATGAGCGCCGCGCAGATATGCGTAAAATAAGCATGTCAGCCGGTAGATCGATTAACCTTGCCTTAAGTGATAGAGGATGGAAAGGTTTGGAAGGGGTTGGTATTGCCGATGAAATTAAAAAAATCGCTATACCAATGTATGGTCGTTTTATTCATCATAAGGATGGCACCACTGCTTATCAGCCTTATGGTAAGGACAACCAAGCCATCTATTCTGTTTCTCGTGCCGAAATTAATATGAAGTTAATGGATCTGGCCGAACAACAGCCAAACATCAAATTCCATTTTGATAAACGTTGTGCTTCGGTTGACCGCAAAACAATGGAAGCTTCTTTTGAAGACAATAACACAAAAAAAGTTGAAACGGTTACTTCAGACCTATTGTTTGGTGCCGATGGAGCTTTTGCAGCATCTCGTTTAAACATGCAATTAAATAATGACAGATTTGAATACAACCAGCATTATATTGATTGTGGTTACAAAGAACTGATCATTCCTCCGGGAAAGAACGGGGAGTTTTTAATGGAGAAAAACGCACTTCATATTTGGCCACGCGGCAGTTTTATGATGATAGCGCTTCCTAACCCCGATGGTAATTTTACCTGCACGTTGTTTTTTCCTTTTGAGGGCGAAAAATCGTTTAATACAATAAAAACAAAAGAACAAGTAATTAAATTTTTTAATGAGGAGTTCCCCGATGCAGTGGCTTTGATGCCAACTTTAGCGGATGATTATTTAAATAATCCTGTTGCCTCTTTAGTAACGGTGAAATGCTTCCCTTGGACATTCGACAATAAAATTGGATTAATTGGTGATGCCGCACACGCTATTGTTCCTTTTTACGGACAAGGCATGAATTGTGGTTTTGAAGATTGTGTGGTTTTAAATGATCTAATTACAAAGCATAATGATGATTGGGATAAAATATTTCCTGAATACCAAAGTCTGCGCAAACCCGATGGTGATGCCATTGCAGACTTAGCGATCGCAAATTTTATTGAAATGCGCGATAAAACCGCAGATCCAAAGTTTTTGTTGCAGAAAAAAATAGAAGCCAAATTTTCAGAAAAACATCCAGAAAAATGGATCCCTCTATATAGTATGGTTACTTATAGTCCGCATATAAGATATAGCAAGGCTTTAAGTGAGGGTAAAAAACAACAAGGCATCATGGATAAAATTATGGCTATGCCTAATATTGAAGCAAATTGGGATTCGAAAGAAGTTGAAGACGCAATTTTAAAACAACTGTAAATGAGTTTCGACTACGATTTTATACTTAATAATTCAATGAAGTTGCTTGTATCGCTTGTATTAGGCGCTATGCTTGGTGCCGAAAGAGAGTATAAAGGACGAAATATCGGATTTAGAACAATTATATTAATTACTCTGGGCTCTACTTTATTTACCATTTTATCGTTTATCTTGGGTAAAGACACTGATCCTGCCCGTATTGCCTCGAACATAGTTACCGGTGTGGGTTTTTTGGGAGCCGGTGCAATTTTTAGAGATGGCGCAAGTGTAAGAGGTATGACAACGGCCTCGTTAATTTGGATAAGTGCCGCAATTGGCATGGCCTGCGGCATTGGTCAATATGAATTTGCCATTGTAGTTACTTTTACAACGCTTATTATTTTATTAGGTTTTACAGGCGTTCAAAAATTTATTGATAGATACAATCAGGAAAAAGTTTACAAGATCACTATCAATAATGATCTACTTATTAAAGATGCGATTGAAAAAACAATGCGTTCTTTTAAACTAAAACCTGAACGTTTAAAGCAAACTAAAATAGATAATGATCTGCTCATTGAATATGAAATTAGGGGTTCTCAGTCAGGTCACGAAGACCTTATTAAATATCTAACTACTGCCTCTAGCATAAAATATTTTGATGTTTAAGTCTTAATTGATTGATAATTAGAAGATTAAAATCGTAATTTTAAAGTAACTTTTCTGCTCTTCATTCGTCTTATTGGTAATAAATTGAATTTAGCCGAATATAATCAATGTGTAGATGCTCATGCCGATGGTGTGTATCGTTTCGTATTAAAACAAATACGAGATAAAGATGCCGCCAAAGATATTGTGCAGGATTCTTTTGAAAAGATGTGGCGCAAAATAGACACTATTGATGGCGCAAAGGCAAAAACCTATTTGTTTACAACAGCATATCATACACTTGTAGATTATACCCGTAAGAATTCAAAAAGTGCTCGTATGAATGAGGTGGACATTAATCAGCATAGTCATACCTCTCAGTATTCCGACTTAAAAGAAATACTAAATCAAGGTTTGGAGCAATTACCTGAAATTCAAAAAACGGTATTATTATTAAGAGATTATGAAGGCTATGATTATTTGGAGATAGGGGAGATCACTCAGTTAACAGAGAGTCAGGTTAAGGTTTATATATTCAGAGCAAGAACATTTTTAAAGAACTACATCGGCAAAGTAGAAGCCGTTATTTAATGAGCGAAATTAATTCACATAATTACGAAGCCTTTTTGTTAGATTACTTTGATGGTAATTTAAGTGAAGAGCTTATTGCTGAGTTAAAGGCCTTTGTTCTTAAAAACCCCCAATTAGAGATCGATCTGGACGATATGGAGCTGCCTTCTTTTAATAAAGAGGGAATAGAAGCCGGTTTTAAAAATGATCTAAAAAAAACAGGAACCTTTTTGGAGGACGAAGAACTAATTAATTACCTAGAGAACAATTTAACCGATGCAGATAAGAAAGCTTTTGAGCTAAAATTAGCTGTTGATGCTGCTTTAAATAAAGAATTAGACGCTTATAAAAAAACGATCTTATTAAACGAACCTGCTTTAGTATATAGTGGAAAAGGAGAATTAGTTAAAACTGATGATGATCTGATAGTTAACAACACTGCCTTAGCGTATATAGAAGGTCAGTTAGAGACTTCAGAAAAATTACAATTTGAGGCGGAATTAAAAACAAATTATGCTTTGCAAAAAGAAGTTTCGTTATTTAATAAAACAAAGCTTGAAGCAACTACCTCCATTCAATTTCCTGATAAAGGAGCTTTGAAGAAAGAAACAAAAGTGATTGCATTGTTTAGTTTTAGAAAGCTGGCATCAATGGCTGCAGCTATTTTATTGCTAATTGGATTAGCATTTGTTTTTAATTATTACAATTCAAAATCAATAATTTTGAACGAATTGGCTAATACTAACGCTAATAATACCAATAAAGTAAATGATATTACAGATAGTTCAAACTCATCAGTTGCCCAAAACAAAGCGCATATAGCTAACAATGTTACAAATACGGCTGAGGGTAAATCGCAAACAAAAGTAAATCGTAAAGATCTTAATATTGCAAAAACAAATACCGTTGCTTTAAACGAAAAAGAGGTATTGCCTATGCCCAATAAAAACATTGAAAATGAGCCTAATCCAGTTTTTGCAAGTAATAATACTTCTAAGATCGATACAGATACCACTTTAATTGCAAGTCTTAATAACGATAAACCAAAATTCTCTAAACAAAATTATTTAATTGTAGAAGAAGCTGAGGAAGAGGAATCTGTGGTGGCTGCTAATGCTAAAAAAGGTTTTTGGAAACGTGCTGTAGATATTGCTAAACAAGCTAATAAGCTTGGTCTTAAATCGCTGGATGGCGAAGAAACTCCCGATAAGAATTATGTACTTTCTTTTAATTCTTTTAGCGTAGAAAAACATTAATTCCAACTTTATTGGTTTTTTGTTAAGATATCTATCACTAATATTTTAACACTATCTGGCTCACAATAATAAAATCAAAAAATATTTTTAATTAACTGTAACTTTTAAGATAGCTCTGCGTCTTACTCTTAAAATAACAAACAAGCGCTTTTATCTAAAAATTATAAATATTAAAAAAACAACACTATGAACACTAAATTTTTATCCATTGCCCTTATTACTTCGGTAATTTCCATTAAGGCTCAACAGATCCAAACAAGAACGGCATCGCCATTTAATAAAGTAGAAACGCATGGTTCTGTTAACGTTATTTACACCAGCTCCGACAGTTTAGATGTAAAGGTAAGTGCGGCTGCTAAAGAGATCGATAATGTAGAAACAAAATTTGAGAACACTACATTGATCATAAATAACAAGGGACGCTTTACATCACCGGTTTATGTCTACTTAAAAAATAATACTTTAATTGATGTGCAAAGCTCAGGAGCTTCAAGCTTTAAAACTACAAACATATTAAAAACAGATTCTATCAATTTTAGTGTTTCCGGTTCTGCCGATGTATCTGCTAAGTTAGAAAGTCGTTCGGTACGATTGATACAAAGCGGTGCAAGTAATTTAAAATTAGTAGGTACTTCCCCAAATTTATTTGCCGAAATATCAGGCGCTTCAACTTTAAAAACCTACGATCTTTCTGCCGATAAAGTAACCATAACAACTACAGGAGCTTCTACGGCAAAGATCTTTGTAAATGAAAAATTAACAGCTAATGCAAGCGGTGCAAGTAATATTAAAATTAAAGGAGATGCAAAGGATATTAGCGCAGAAGCTAGTCCTGCTGCAAGCATCACGAAAACGTTAGATCAAAATAAAATTGATAAATCATCCGGTAAGGATTCAACGGTTTATAACTGGAAAAGTAAAAAAATAATCATTATTGATAAAGGAGAGGATGGCGAAACACATTTTGATACGGTAAATGTAAAACACAAATACACCAACGAAGATTTTAATCACTGGGCAGGTTTTTCAATGGGTGTTAATGGTTATGTAGGTTCTAATGGAAGTACTTTAATGCCTAAGCCTACAAATTATATGGATCTAGACTATGGTCGCAGTTTTAATTTCCAATTTAATTTGTTTGAGCGTCATTTAAACATTGTAAGAAATAATTTTAAACTGGTAACAGGTTTTGGTTTTGATTACCACTCTTATGCTTTTAGCCGTAAAACTAATTTAAATCCAAACACTGATAGTTTAGGTAATTTTGGTTCTGTTGATACATCAAATACCTTTTCGTACAAGAAAAATAAATTCAGAAATACGTATATTCAAGTACCATTGTTGTTAGAATTTAATACAAGTAATAATCCTAACAAATCGTTTCATTTGGCGTTTGGTGTAATAGGGGAGTATTTAATTTTATCGCGCACAAAACAAAAATTAGAGCAAAACAATTACGATTTTACCAAGGAAAGAAAAGATAGTTATAACTTAAGTCCATTTGCAGCTAAAGCTCATGTTAATATTGGTTACAGAGGCTTTACCGCTTTTGGCGAGTATAGTTTAACGCCAATGTTTCAAAAAGGTAGAGGACCGGAGTTATATCCGTTTACAGTTGGTGTAAGATTGGTACCATTTAACTAAATATAAACTAATTATAAAAAAAGAGCCTGATTGAATTTTCAATCAGGCTCTTTTTTGTTCCAATTAATATTGCACCACCACAAAACCTGTTCTGGTTTCTTTATCTC
>JALHPG010000124.1 GCA_022842625.1 Bacteroidia bacterium
ACAAAGACGAGGCGCAAGATGCAGTAATTCAGATATTTACAAACTTATTAAAGGACTTAAAAAAGCATAAGATCGAGTTTTTTAAAAGCTGGTTATATGTTTACAGCAAGAATTTTTGCCTTATGGAGCTCCGCAAAAGGCAAAGTATGCTTAAAAAAGAGCTCGAGTTAAAAGATAATGTGCATTTAATTATGGATTTCTCTAATCCCGAGCATCTAAATGAAAAGGAGAAACAAATTACAATAATGGAGCAAGCTTTGGAGCTTTTAAATAGTGAACAAAAAAAATGTATCGATCTGTTTTACTTAAAGAACAAATCCTATGTTGAAATTGTTGATATTACAGGTTACACGGCAAACGAAGTAAAAAGTCATATTCAAAACGGCAAACGCAACTTAAAAATAAAAATGGAAATTTTAATTAATGAAGACCCCAATAAATAATAATATAGATCAACTTTTTAATAAGGCTAAAGCCGATGATCAAAATTTAGATGATTTTGAAAAGGAGGCGATGGCGGGATTTGATATGCTTGCATCTAAAGAAGAGGCCAATGAATTAAAGGCAGCTTTGGATAAGCGTATTAATGAAGAAGTATTTATTAAAAAAGAAAGTCACCACACTAAAATTTATTGGTTTGCTGCTGCCGGTTTGGCTTTAGTTATTGGCCTAAGTGTATTATTTATTTTAAACGATTCAAACTCTCTTTCAAAAAGCAGCGATCTTGCGGTAACAGAAACGCAGCAAAATGCATTGCCTGACTCTAAAATTGAATTAAAAGAGGAAGCTGCTGCTCCGTTGGAAGACGTTGTTTCTGAAAAAGCACCTGCGAAAGAAATTTCTGAAAACCAAAATGCAGAACAAAAAGATTTATCAGACGGAGAAAAAGAAAAAACACCTGCAGAAACAAAAGGACCAAATTCACGAATGGCAGCAACAACAGCAAATGAACAATCAGCTGCAGGAATTGCCCAATCAGGAAAAAAACAAGAAAATAATAAAGCCGGTGAAGGTATTGGTGCGCAATACGATCAAACAACAAAGTTAGATGACCTTGCAAAAACCAGTCACTCAAAAGATAAAGAAAGCGATGCGTTTAAATCGGTGCCAAGTGCAGTTCAACAAAGCCCGAAATTAAGTGAGAGTGAAGCTTCCGCAAAAGACGAAATAGCACTTGAAAACAAAAATTTAAAAGGCAAAAGTGATAATGCTGATATGGATTCTAAAAAGAATTTAAATCAGGTTGCAACTAATACTCCATACGGTGGAGTTGTAAACAGAGAAGAAAAAGTTGCAAAAGAAAAATCAAAAAAAGCAAGAGCAAAACAAAGCGATGCGAATATGCCCTCTGCGCCTGAAAGTTATGACTATAAGCCTGGAGCGCCTGTAACTACTAAGACTGCAGAAGCTGAAGAAACAACTAAAGCAGCCGATGATAAAAGAGAAGATAACAATTTTATTAATTGTTATTATACCGGTGGCGAAGCAGCAATAACAAAAGACATTAAAGAAAAATTGGTGAAAGAAAACTTAGATCAAAAATTTGATGTAACACTTTATATCAGCGAGAAAAAAACTGTGACTAAAGTTGAATTTATTAATTCTTACGATCTTACTAAAAAACAAAAAGAAGAAGTAACAAAACAATTAAAAACACTTAATAAATTTAATTTCTTTGTTAGTCCAACCCAAAAAGGGGAGTTTACTTATAAGGTTTTGTATAGACCTTAAGAAAGATGATACAACACAGATGACGCGGATTTAGCAGATGACCACTGGTGTTTTGATACGGAATAAAAGAAATAGATTTGTATTACACTAATAAAAAAACAATAATAAACATTAGTAAAATTCCGAATGGAGTGTATGTTTTGAAACTGTCATCCCGAGGAACGAGGGATCTAAATTCAGATTCCTCCGAAGTTTATACTGAGGGATCGAAGTATCGGAATGACAATAGCGAAAGCATTACTAAACGTTTTGTGATTTCGAGATAAAACGAAATATTTCTGATAAATATGTTTTATCTTCTCCCCTTAGTGAGATAAGAGAGGGGTTAATACTTTTACTTTTTTTATTTTATTTTTTTTCACTAACGACTTATAACAAATCGTTTATTGACCTTCACTGAATTGTCACCCTGAGCTCCAGCACTGAGCGGAGTCGAAGTGTGTTGAAGGGCTAACACATACACCCCATTTGCTAATTGGCTTGTATTAATTTCGGCAGTATTATTTTTAAGATCAAGTTCTTCTTCTCGTATAATTTGTCCCAGACTATTTATTATTTGAATTTTGGTGTTGCTCCCTTCGACTCCGCTCAGCGTGACAAATTCAACAATTAAAATTTCACTAGCCGGATTTGGGTAGATCTTTACACTGTTCTCGACTCCGCTCGAACCGACAAGTCCTAAGCCACTTGCATGAACAACCACTGTATCATATTTAATAAGGCCACAAATAGTTTGTTTTACCATATAGGTATTTGTTGTAATGGCTACTGTTAAAGTTAAACCCGCTGCGTTTGCAATAACATTAGTAGTGTTTGGTAATTTAAACCATTCGCAAGCTTCATCTATCCCAACATCTTGCGGCCGACCTAAATAAATTGTATTGCTGGGTATTGCCCAAATATCGCTACCTGCCGCAGCATAGGCGGGTAGATCTAAAGGGATACAGGATACATCATCTATGCAAAGGTCTGTCCATTTTTGTGGTAAAAAAGCAGGGTTTAAAGTTGCTGAATTAGTAGCCGCATCACTTTTAAAATTTCCAATTACACAATATTTTTCGGTTCCGTTTGCAACAAAAGTACCTGTTACAGGAACCCATCCTAATGTGTCTATAATAATATTATTAGTAGGATTTTGGATCTGAGGAGTTAAATATGTGAGTGGAAATGTACACTTGGTAATAGTATCAATCGTGTTATTTCCAAAATATGCCCCAAAGCCATCAATTCCATATGGAGATGTATTTGCAATATTTACATAGAATTTTACACAATAGGTTTTACCTGATTGTAATGGTGTTTTTAATCTATTTTTTAAATAACCCCTTTGATTATTTCCACAAACGCCTGGTTCGCAATAAAAATTAGTAAGAATAAAAGCATTTCCTGTCCGTGGATTTTGAAATATAGTATTAAACTGATTGGGTACATATCCATTACAAGTACTTAAATACCCACCAGCTGTGCTGGCTGAATCAACTGCAAGCCAATATTTTGCTTTATCAAGATAAAAAGGAAAATTGCAATTATATCTCTGTTCAAAACCCCCATTATTTATATAGTTGGCAATGTTTTGTGACCTAATTGAAATAAAAATAAATAACACAAGAAGCACCAAAAAAAACTTCCTGTTTTTAATAAAAAAATTATTTAGATATAATAAGCTTTTTAAATTCAATTTAACGGTCTTAGTTTATTATATCAAAAAAGGTTGGTTAATTCCTACTTCTTCGTGAGCTCCTTAAACACATCTTCCATTGTTTGCTCGTCTTTATTTAAGGTTAACACACTTAAATTATTGGCAACAGCAAAATTAAAAATGTCTTTACGAATATCTTCTTTAGATGTAGATGATAAATGCCAGGTATTGCCGCTTAATGATTTTACTTCTTCAATATTATTTATTTTACGAAGTAATTTTTCGGAAACCTCCTTATCAAATTCAACTGTAATAATTTGTTTGGTAGTATTTTTTTGAAGGTTCTTAGTTTCGTCATTGGCAACTATTTCACCTTTATTAATAATAATTACACGATCACAAATGGCTTCCACTTCCTGCATAATGTGTGTACTTAACATCACCGTTTTTTCTTTGCCTAAAGCTTTAATTAAGCCGCGTATTTCGTCTAACTGATTTGGATCTAAACCCGTGGTAGGCTCATCCATGATCAACACTTTTGGATCGTGAATAATGGCCTGCGCTAAACCAACACGCTGACGGTATCCTTTACTCAAGGCACCAATTTTTTTATTTTGTTCAACTTGTAAGCCGGTCATTTCTATCATGTCTTTTACACGGCTTTTAATATTTTTAATTTTATAAATGCCACCAACAAATTCTAAAAACTCTTTCACGTACATATCCAAATAAAGCGGATTGTGCTCGGGCAAATAACCAATTTGTTTTCTTACTTCTAAACTTTGTTCAATGATATCAAAACCACATACCTTGGCACTGCCTTCTGTTGGCGGAATGTAGCAGGTTAAAATTTTCATCATGGTACTTTTACCGGCACCATTCGGACCTAAAAAACCAACAATTTCATTGCTGCCAACTTCAAACGAAATATTATTTAAGGCTTTTTGTGCTCCGTAAAGTTTAGTGATATTATTAACTTGAATAGACATTTATGTTTAGTATTAAACTCTGTTATTTTACTTTTTAGCTTCTAAATACATTTGTTACTACCCAGCCTTTACCCCAATCATCCACCTCTTCTGCGGTCCAAAGTTCGGGATAAAAAATTCTTTTTTGAAAGCGTGGTGGCAAATACTTTTGCCAGTTGGTTCCTCCGGTAGCGGCAATATCTTCGGTATTTTGCTGAAGGTAGGCCACTGCAGATTTATAATGCACCAAAGGCCAGTTAATATTTACATTAACATCTAACTCTTTTAATGCATTAATAACTTTGATGTTTTGCTGGTCAGCTTCCGGCAATGACTTATACTTTGCCCAAATGTTTTTTGTTTTATACTCGTGCCCTAAACTAATAAATTCTTTACCGTATTTTTTTTCGAATTGAAGTAAGGTTAATGTTTTTTTACCGGTACTTAATTCTGTTGCACCTTTGTTCCAATAAATATTCTGGAACATTTCTTCAATGCTAGGGTTTTTATCTTTTAAACTTGGTCTAACTTCTTTATCCACTAAATTAAAAAAATCTGTTGAGCAGATCTCGATCTTGCGGTATTGAGCACTCTGAAAGCCGCTTGCAGGAAGCAAAGCCATACGGTAACGTAAAAACTGCTCCTTCTCCATCCCATTTATCATGATCTCAAATGATTTGGTAAGCGCTTCAAAATAACGATTAATACGCCCTACTCGCTCAATAAAAAAAGTGGCGTCTAATTTTTCTTTGTTGCCAACTAATTTTCCGTTCGGCAAAATGTTTGGTCCGTTATTTCCTATTTGTTCAAATTCACTTAAGGCTAACTTAAAATACAATTCAGTAATTTGATGATACATTATAAATATCATCTCATCCGGAAAATCGGTTTTAGGATTTTGAAGCGTTAACAAGGTTTCTACTTGCGTATAATCCCAATAAGTTAAATAATTTGACAATAATAAGCCATCTAAATAGCCATTTAGATCTTGCCCTGCCTGAGCATATTTTTCTTCCAGTAACTTAATTTTCTCTTCTGTTTTGCTATCCATAAATTGTTTGCTGCTTAACTAATTATTACATTCTATGCTTATTAAAAACAGAACATAACTATCCAAAAATACTATTTTTATCTATTAATACCTCTTTTATCCATTGCTTTTTGATAAGCAGTAGCATATTTCTGATGCTGCTCATAGGTAACCGAAAAATCTGAAAAGCCATTGAGATCAGGCTTAGCGCAAAAGAAAATAAAATTATGTTTTGTGTGGTTTAATACAGCATCAATTGCTTGGGTATACACTAAACAAATTGGTCCTGGCGGTAAGCCTTTGTAACGATAGGTATTATAAGGCGAATCTATTTCCTTATCGGCATCTAATACACGTTGTGCATCAAAATTTTTATTCGCGAATTTTAAAGTTGGATCGGCTTGCAACATCATGCCTTTATTTAAACGATTAATATAAACGGCAGCAATTTTTTCCTGCTCACTTTCAATTCCGCTTTCAGATTGAGTGATGGAGGCCAAGGTAATGATCTCTGCAATTGAAAAGCCCGTTTTTTTGGCAGATGCTTTTCGTTTATCGTTCCAGATCAAATTGTAACGTTCTTTTATCATTTCAAATAATTCCTCTCCGCTTATTGCCCAACTTACTTCATACACACCCGGAACAACCAATGCAAAACAATTTTCGGGATCTAATTTAAAATCTTCATCCAGTTTTTTTTCGTCGGTCAAATAATTTTCCAATTCATCTTCATTCAATTCTAGTTTATCACTCACATAAACAACAAACTCATCCAAATTATGTATTTGCGAATTAAAGGTGAGTTTCACTTTCTCTTGTTTATTGTATTTAATTAAATTTATGATCTGACGCTTAGTCATGCCATTATTGATGCGGTATTTGCCGGGATGGATATTTTTGTCCAGCTCCATTTTTTTTGCCATCCATTCAAAGGCCTCCAAATTATCAATAATATTTTCAGAATTAATATCGTTGATCACATCCTCAAAGCTGTCGTTCTTTTCGATATAGATGTAGGTGTAGTTTTTTCCTTTTAATTGAATAGCGCCTGCAACAAACTTTTGATATAGGAAATAGCCCGCAGCGCCAAGCCCAAGAATAACTATTAAACTTACTATTTTACTTTTGATCTTTTTACTCATAACAAACGCTCAACTTGTTCTAAAGCCATTTTTGCTTTTTGGTTCTTAGGATTTTTCTTTAGTATAATTTCCAAATATCTTTTAGCTTCTTTTTTGTTCTTTGTAAAAGCATAATATCCTGCCAAATTTAATAATAATGGTTCATAATCCGGATCTATTTTCAAAGCAATTTCATATAGCTTAATAGCCTCTGACTGCATCCCTTCACTTAATTTAACATATCCCAAATTAGTAAGCGCCGAAACATGTTTAGGATTTTCTTTTATCACAAAATTAAATTGCTCCTTCGCATCTTTAAAATTATTTAACGCGGCAAGGGTTGAACCCAATTTATTTCTAAACTCCAAATTAAAAGGTGCCAAATTTACTGCTTGTTTAAACCATTGTATCGAGCCGGTAAGATCGTTTGTGTAATAATGAGATTCGGCAATGCGATAACAGGTCCATGCATCCAAATTATCAAACGATCGTTTTATAAATACTGTATTTAAGCAGCGCTGCTCACCTATTTGATCAACATAAGCAAGTATCTTTTGAAAATTTTGTTTTATAAAATTTAATTGGATCAAAGCACGAATATTAGTAAACAATTCTTCTGCTTTTTTATCTTTTAATAAAAACGCTGCCGAATCTAAAAAAGAAAAATTTTGATCGAATTTTTCGTACTGATTAATGTAGGCTTGGGCTTTAGTAAGTGAACTTGGATCTTTTTCGTTGATTGAATACAAACCAACAAACGTTTTTATTTTATCTTTTTCTTTTTTTGAAACCGGTTTACGTATATAATGGTCGTGCACCGAAACGTGTGGTATATCTGTTGAGCCCGATGATGGCATGTGGCAACTTACACAGTTTAAAAATTTTGTGGGAGCATGACCTTGTTTAGCATTTCGTGCCAACACCACATTTTTTTCGCTGCATAACAGATCAGACTTGCTGTTAGCAGTATGACAATTATTACAGGCGTCATTAAATACATTCTCATTCGTTTCCTTAACACTTACGTGTGGGTTATGGCAAGTAATACAAGTCAAGGCTTCTTTGTAAGGTCTTAACGAATTTTTATTCTGAACTTTTTCATACGACTTTATAAAACAAGCACTTTGTTTTAATCTGTCTGCGTGAGAGGCCATAATAAAATCTTCATCGGCATTTTTATATTTTGGTAAAAAAACAGAAATAAAATCGCTGAGTTTTTGTCCGGGTTTAAAATCATAAAACGATTTACCGTTTTTTAAAACCGCATTACCTTGTAAATGGCAACGCTGACAAAGATCAAACTGTCTATCGATAGACAATTTTGCAGGATTAACAATTGAGTAATCGATGTATTTTGATGTGTCAACAATTTTTCCCGATTGTCTTTCGGCCACGTGAATACTTCCGGGACCATGACAACGCTCGCAATCAATTCCTGTTGGAATACTATTATATTTATTTTCGGAGCCTAACACAAAGTTAGGATAACCATTATGGCAACTCATACACTCTAAACCAATTTTACGTGTGAAGTGGGTATTAAAGCCATTTTCAAAACCCGGAGGAAGATCCCAGTGTTTTTTTTGCGTGTAAAAGGTCATCGGCATTTGATTGATATAACCATTTACCGTTTGTAAATGAGAATTAGTATGTTGTCCCGAACCAATAATAAAATTAACTTTTTCAACACGCGAATGAATAGTGTCGTTCTTTTCTAAACGATATTCTTTAAAATACAAACTATCCTTTTGCCAAAAAGCAGCGTAATGCATGTTAGAAAACTTATCGTAGATACTTGCATTAGAAAAATCGGCAGAAGATTTTTGTTTACTGGCAACATCTAAGGATTTGCCCATACCTGTTTTAATAAAAGAGTTGTAAATATTTTGGTGACAAAGTTTACAGGTGTTCATGCCAACATATTTGGCAGAATCGGAATGGTTAAGATAAAGGAGAGTGTCTTTTTTTAAAGGTGGTTCTATAGCTTTTGAATTAGGTGTATCACAAAACTGTAATAAACCAAACAATGCAATTGCAACAGATAAAAATATATGTACTTTTTTAGACACCGGTATTTATCAATTGCAAAAACCAAACATCTTCGTAAGAATTAATTCCGGTTTTATGCCAGCTTTTTTTTAAACCACTTTTTTCGAATCCTGATTTTTCGAATAGCGCAAGGCTTGCGGTATTTGATTGATTAACGTGAACAAAAATTTGTTTTAAATGAAGTGTTGTAAATGCGTACACCTTAATTAACTGAATACATTCGGCTGCATAACCTTTGCCTTGATATTTTTCGTTAATGTATATTCCCAAACCACAACGAGCATGCTGAGGATCGAATTCAAAAAGATCAATTATTCCGATCGTTTCGGCGCTATCGGTTTTAACCACCATTAAACGCAATTGTTTATTGGTATAAATATCCTGAAAAGCAGCATTCACAAACTCATCTAATACCGCTTTTGAAAATGGCGTTTGCGTATTACTTACTTCCCATAAAGCATGATTGTTTTCCCATTGATACAACAGGTAAGCATCAGAAGGCTCTAGTGCACGAATCGAAATATTTTCTCCTTTTAAAAACATTAATCTTTATAATAAGGTGATCGTTCAGCTTTTATTTGTTCATTTAATTGTTCGGTTGAGTAAAAAGGAAATTCAACCAAATTATTATTGAGATCAAAATTTAATGCACTTGCACTTTGTAAATATGAATTATCATTTAAGCGCTTAATAAAGTCAAAAAATAATTCATCGTTAACACTCGTCACAGCATAAAACTCCTGAAAAAATAATTTTATAGGCGTTAGGCAGGTAGCATGATCTTGTTTTACTTGATCAAAATTCTTAACCATTTCCTGAAACATACTGAGTTGATGGTCTAAACTAAACACAGGATGTTTTTTTAAATTAATAAAAACGCTTTCTATTTTTTTTTGAGAGATGGTTTTTAATAAAGCCTCAATACTCACATTTAATTCATGTCCTTTAATTGTGAGCGAATTATAATTTCCGTTTATCAATAATCCAATATGTGGTGGAATACGATTGGCGTGTAAAATAACCAACCACGAATCTTTATTTAAGGCCGCAGCATTAAAAGCAGAGGTTTCAACTTCTATTTGAACCATTTCGCTTATCACGCTATACTTATTGAGCCTTTAAATACCATTACCGCAGGACCTATCAACCAAATATTATAAAAATTTTGTTCTAAAACGCGTTCAAACTTAACTTCAAGATCTCCTCCTAATGTTTTGATCAAACAATTATTCTTTCCATTAGAAACTCCTTTGATCGCTGCAACCAAAGCTGCAGCTGTAAGATCGGAAGAGCAGATCGGAAGAGCACACG
>JALHPG010000125.1 GCA_022842625.1 Bacteroidia bacterium
GTTTTTCTTTTGGAAAAAATAATACGCTCGACGAAGTGAAGTTGTTAGTTGAAGAAATTAAAAAACTTTAGTTAATTTTTTTATCATTTTAATTCCGAAGCATTAAAAAAAAGGTCCGGTAACAACCGAACCTTTTAAAATTTATTTCTTTTCAATCCATTTTCTGGCATTTACAAAGGCTTCTAACCATGGTGACACTTCATCTTTATGGTCAACATCTCTATAGTTTGCCCAATTCCAAGGGAAAATAGAACGCTCAATATGTGGCATCATTACTAAATGTCTTCCTGTTACATCGCACATCATAGCTGTGTTAAAGTCCGAACCGTTAGGATTTGCAGGATAACTTTCGTAACCATATTTTGCTACAATGTTGTATTTATCTTCCGCATATGGCAATTTAAATTTACCCTCTCCATGTGAGATCCAAACACCCAAGGTTGCACCCTCTAAAGAAGAAAGCATCACTGAATTATTTTTCTGGATCTTTACGGATGTAAATCCGCTTTCGTGTTTGTTGGAAGTGTTGTGGTGCATTTTTCCGTGCACCTCATGTTCAGGATTAATTAATTCTAATTCCATTAATAACTGACAACCATTGCAAATACCTACCGATAAAGTGTCTTCACGTTTGAAGAAATTCTTTAAAGCAGTATTGGCTTTCTCATTATATAAAAATGCGCCTGCCCATCCTTTTGCAGAACCTAAAACATCTGAATTTGAAAAACCTCCTACTGCTCCAATAAACTGAATATCTTCTAAATTCTCTCTTCCTGAAATAAGATCCGTCATGTGAACATCCTTCACATCAAAGCCTGCTAAAAACATAGCATTCGCCATTTCACGTTCTGAGTTAGAGCCTTTTTCGCGAATAACAGCCGCCTTTGGGCGCTTCCCCCCTTCGTACCGATAGCTATCGGTACCGCTCAGGGTGACATCGCTTAATTTACCTGTAAAGTGAGCCGGGAATGTAAATTGTAAAGCTTGGTTCTTGTAATTGTTATAACGCTCTTGGGCCATACCATTCTTAGATTGTTTTGAATCTAATAAGAAAGATGTCTTGTACCAAGTATCTCTTGTCTCAGAAACATTAAATGTAAATGTATCAGCATTATTTTTAACTGTTACAGTATTTCCTTCAACAACCGAACCTATTTTAAAAATTTCAATGGCATTTTGTTTGAATACAGATTCAACTGATGCGTCAGCCTGGAAAACAATAGCAATATTTTCGTTAAAGAATGCTTTTACTGTATCACTTTCTTTTAACGATGACAGATCGTAGTTAGCACCTAAGTTTACATCTGCAAAACACAATTCTAATAAAGTGGTAATTAAACCGCCGCTGCCAACATCATGTCCTGCTTTGATCTTACGTTCTTTGATAAGACCTTGTAATGTATTAAATGCATTTTTAAAATAGGCTGCATTCTTAATCGTTGAAACTTCTGTTCCTACCTTATTTAAAATTTGTGCAAACGAAGAGCCTCCTAATTTGAAAGTATCTTGTGATAAGTTCAAGTAATAAATATTTCCGCCATTAGGTTTTAAAACCGGCTCTACTACTTTAGTAATATTACTGCAATTTCCTGCCGCAGAAATAATAACTGTTCCCGGGGCGATCACCTCATCGTTAGGATATTTTTGTTTCATAGAAAGAGAATCTTTTCCGGTTGGAATATTGATCCCTAATTCAATTGCAAACTCCGAACATCCTTTAACTGCTTCATATAAACGCGCATCTTCACCTTCATTCTTGCAAGCCCACATCCAGTTTGCTGAAAGCGAAACGGATTGTAAATTATCTTTTAATGGTGCCCAAACTAAATTAGATAGCGCTTCACCGATCGCATTTCTTGAGCCTGCAACAGGATCAATTAAAGCAGCAATAGATGAGTGGCCAATAGTGGTTGCAATACCTTCTTTGCCTTTATAATCTAAAGCCATTACACCAACATTGTTAAGTGGTAATTGTAACGGACCGGCACATTGTTGTTTAGCAACACGGCCACCAACACAACGGTCTACTTTGTTGGTCAACCAATCTTTACAAGCTACAGCCTCTAATTGTAATACCTGCTGTAAGTAATTTGGAATATTTGCTGTAGTATAATTTAATTCTGAATAATTTACTTTTACGGTTTTATCTGTCATGATGGTTTTTGGAGAACTTCCAAAGAAATCTTCCAAAGCATAATCCATAGGTTTTAAACCTGTAGTTTTTGACTGAAATGTAAAACGGTGATCGTTGGTAACATCACCAACCTGATACATAGGTGAACGCTCACGATCTGCGATACGTTGTAATGTTGCGATATCTTTTTCTCCGATCACTAAACCCATACGCTCTTGCGATTCGTTACCAATAATTTCTTTAGCCGAAAGTGTTGGATCACCAACAGGTAATTTATCCAGATCAATTAAACCGCCGGTTGCTTCAACTAATTCTGATAAGCAATTTAAGTGACCACCTGCGCCATGATCATGAATAGAAACTATTGGATTATTATCACTCTCTACTAAACCACGTATGGCATTAGCAGCACGTTTTTGCATTTCTGGATTAGAACGTTGAATGGCATTTAATTCGATGCCTGAGCCAAAAGCTCCTGTATCTGCAGAAGAAACAGCAGCTCCCCCCATTCCGATGCGATAATTTTCGCCACCAAGAATTACGATCTTATCGCCTTTATGAGGTGTTTTTTTAATGGCTTGATCTAATTTTCCATAACCAATACCACCCGCTTGCATGATCACTTTATCGTAACCAAGTTTGCGATTGTTCTCGGCTCCGCTCGAACTGACAATTTTCTCTTCATGTTCGTAAGTTAATACAGAGCCGGTAATTAAAGGCTGACCAAATTTATTTCCAAAATCAGAAGCACCGTTTGATGCCTTGATCAAAATATCCATTGGTGTTTGGTATAACCATTTTCTTTCTTTCATTCCGGCTTCCCATGGCCTGTTGTCACCCTGAGCTGTCATGCTGAGCGGAGTCGAAGCAGAGTCGAAGGGTTCAAGACGAGAATAAGAAGTCATGTAAACAGCAGTTCCTGCTAATGGCAAAGAACCTTGTCCGCCCGCTAAACGGTCGCGAATTTCGCCGCCGGAGCCGGTTGCAGCACCATTAAATGGTTCAACCGTTGTAGGAAAATTATGAGTTTCAGCTTTTAATGAAAGTACCGAATCAAATTGTTTCTCTTCGTAAAAGTCCGGTTTATCGGCACTTTTAGGTGCAAATTGAACAACCTTTGGTCCTTTTACAAAAGCCACATTGTCCTTATAAGCCGAAACAATATCATTAGGATTAGTCTCTGATGTTTTTTTAATTAATTTGAAAAGTGACGTTGGTTTTGTTTCTCCATCAATTATGAATGTTCCGTTAAATATTTTGTGACGACAGTGTTCTGAATTAGCTTGTGAAAAAGCGAAAATTTCAGAGTCGGTTAGTTTACGAGCTAATTTAGTAGATAAGTTATTTAAGTAGTCTACTTCTTCCGAACTTAAAGCTAAACCTTCTGATTTGTTATAAGCAGCAATATCTGTAATATCAAGAATAGGTTCCGGCTTAACGTTAATGGTATAAATTTCCTGATTTAATTCAGAATACTTTTGAGAAAGCATTGGATCAAAAGAATTATAATCGGATGCTACTTTTTCAAACTCTTCTATTCGGATAATACCTGAGATGCCCATGTTTTGAGTGATCTCAACTGCATTGGTACTCCAAGGGGTAACCATTGCCGCACGCGGACCAACAAAGAATTCAGATAGGACAGATTTCTCAATTTTATGCGCATTACCAAAAAGCCAATTTAATTTATTGATATCTTCTGATGAGATCTCTTTTTGTGTTTGAACAGCAAAAACAGTATTGGATTGGTTCCCGAAGAAATGGATCATTTTATGTTAATTTTGAGTGTATATTTTGAACGTACAAAGTTAATTTAATTCAATTAATACGCCAATTTAAACTCAAGCCTGCACGAAATCTTAAAAACAAAAACCTTTAAAAACACTGGTTTTTATCAACACTAACCGGAAAGTAGGCTGTTTTTTTGAAAAAAGTCGGATTCTGCCAAATCACATTTCTGAAGAAATACTGTAAAATTTAAAACTCAAATATTATACCAATTGTTGGGGTTGCCGACAGATCATTATTTTGAAGAATAACCGGAATTGCGTTTGAACCATCATTTTTAATTGTGTTACCATCTGTTGTCTCAAAACCGGTATTATCTGCATTTCTTTTAAAAGTATAATTAGGAGCGCTTTGCTGACGGAATAACAACACGTTTTGCACATCAATAAACAGATCTAAAGAAGTACGTTTAAAGTTAAATTTCTTATCTATACGCAGATCGAGTTGATTAAAAAGGTTAAGTCTTTCGGAGTTTAGCTTGGAATAATCTAAAACACCAGTACCCAACAATAAATAATTTTGCTGCGATGCGTTTAGATCAAAAGGAGTGTAAGGCAAGCCTCCTGATAACCTATATTTTAATCCAAGCTGCCAGTTCTTTTTAAATTTATATCCGAGTGTTGCTGAAATTAAATGCTGATTGTCCCATGAAGATTCAATTAACTTATTATCCGAACCGGAAAAAGTACTTCTAACAAATGTGTAACTGAAAACATAAAATATTTTTTTTATTAATTTTTGCTGAACAAAAAATTCAAAACCATAACATTCTCCTTTACCGTTACTATTTATTTTCTCGCTACCAATAGATCCAAAATCTCCGCCCTGGTTTGCTAATGAAATGCCATTTGCGACTGAAACAGGATAATTATTGTATTGCTTATAAAAGCCTTCTAAAGTAAACCTTAAACTCTCTTTTGGCAAAAATTGAGTACCTAATACATAATGGTTAGATTGAATATACTTCATTGATCTATTTGCTAATTGACCACTCGGATCGCGGTAACCTAAAGTCGTGTAAGTTGGTATTTTATAGTAGCTGCCAATAGAGCCTGTTATATCAAACTTTGAGCTGATATGATATGCCATGGAAAGCCTTGGAGACAATGTATTTAATGGGTTGTTGCCGTCTTTAATAAAACTATTCATATCGGTACGTAAACCAAATGAAACTAATAATTTATCATTTAAAATATTTTTTGCAATTGTTGCAAACGCACCATATTTAAAAAACTCGATATCGCTATTGAAAGTGATTTTTGTTGCAGGTAAAATTTCGTTACCGATCGAATCAGAAATAGCATTTGTAACCTGGCTAAATAATTTAGTGTTATACTTCACGTATTGCGCCATAACCCCTCCGCTTATTTTCCAACCGTTAATGTATTTATTAATATCCCATCTAAATTTATTTTCAATTTCTTGAGAACGTAATTTAAATGTGCGATCAGCTTCAATTTGCTTATCATCCTCAAATTTATCTAAGGCGTTATTAAACATATTACGACTTAGCGTAAAATTCATGTAACCTTTATCTATTAAATGTTTTAAAGAAAATCCGGTAGTATAATTCCATTGGTTTATGTAGGGTAAAGAACGCGTGATATAAATATTTTCAGGTGTTGAATTTTTTGGTGTAGCAAATGCAAACTCATCAATGGCACCAATACCAATAGCTGTAAGGGTTGTTTTATTATTAAACTTGTGTGTTACTTTATATTGGAAATCCCAAAAATTTGGACGAATAGGCAGATCAATTAACTGAAAAAGATATTGCAGGTAAGACCTCCTTGCAGAGGCAAGAAAATTTGTTTTTTTTCCTAAGGGCCCCTCTAAAGTTGTGGCAACTTCTGTTCCGCTTATTCTAAAATTACCCGATAATTTTTCAGGGGTTCCTTCTCTCTGCTTGATTATAAATGTTGAAGCCAGCGCATTATCATATTTAGCATCGAACGCGCTTGAACTTAGTTTCACATCTTCAATAAACGAAACGTTTAAAATTCCGGTTGCCCCGCCACTACTCCCTTGAGTTTGAAAGTGATTTAAAACAGGAATTTCGATCCCATCTAAATAATAAACATTCTCGTTAGGAGCACCACCTCTAATAATAATATCATTTCTGGCAGCACCTCCGGACGAGCCGCCAACTCCGGGCAAGGTTTGTATTACTTTAGACACATCATAATTTCCTCCCGGATTACTCTTTATCTCTTCGGTTGTTAACTGTTGAACGGATAAAGGTGTGATCATATCTGTGGCAACAGCAGATTTTCCTTTATCAAACGTAACTTCAACTTCTGTCAGATCAGAAGAGCTGGTCTCCATTTCAAAATTAATAATTTGAGCATTTCCAGAGGTAACCACAATGTTTTCTTTGATCATGGAAGTATATCCGATAAATGAAGATTTTAAACGATAGGTTCCAACCGGAACGGATATTTTAAAATTACCATCAATATCGGTTATCGCACCGTTAGTAGTTCCCTCAATAAAAATGGTTGCACCGATGATTATTTCTTGTGTGTTTTTATCTTTTACATTACCAAGAATTACACCTGTATTTTGACTTTTACCAACTAAGAAAAACAAGATGCTTAAAAACAGGGTTGCATAAATCTTAGTCATATCTTAAATGTTAAATTGCTTTTGTGTGATTGATAACAAAAGTAGATTGATTTTGTTTAACAACAGGAAATTATTATTCAAAGTTGCAGTAAACAAAGGAGAGAAAAACTATTTTGATCAAAAGAAACAGGGCATCCATCAGTGGCGTTAAGGATAAGATTTGAGGGAGTTTATTGGATTTGGCAGAAATAAAAAAACTTTTAGATTTTAAATAAAATCTAAAACCCCGCTAATGCGGGGCTTCATTTGATTTATTAAGCGGGCAATGGGGGAGAAATGTCCAACCTTTTCATTGAAGATTTGGAGAAAATTATACACTTTATCAGAAACTATGAAGCCTTTTAATTGCGAAAGCTCTTCCTGAACCTGACTTTAAATACTTTTCAAACTCATAAGCTTTATACTTATCAAAAAATACCGACTGATGGACAACTTCAATTGGCAATCGTGAAGAGGTATATTTTATGTCACCCTTTTCATGTCTTGACAAACGATCATTTATGTCATTTGTGCAACCTACATAATAAGTCCCATCAGAACATTTTAAAATATAAACAGTCCACATACAATAAAATTAAAAAACCAGTTTGGGAATTCCAAACTGGTTTAATTTTTACTCTCCTTCGCGAGTTTGCGGACTGTGTCCGTCGTAGCTCGCTTCGGCGAGCGAAGGCGGAGAAAGAGGGATTATTTAAATGATCCCTTTACTTCCAAGAATGGAACCAAAACAATGAAAGCCCTGAAAAAGGGCTTTAAACTCACTGTGCTTACAAACAAAAAAGCGAGCTATTTTTATTTGCTCGCTTCGTTCGTTGAACCATTGTTTTGGTCATCTGGCGGAGAAAGAGGGATTATTTATATGATCCCTGATCTTCCATGAAGTGGATAAACAAAATCGCTACGCGCTTTTTTGTTTTATTCCATTCGCTTTTAAATATGTAAAAAACATATTTAACGCTTCTGAAATAAATCAAAAATTCCCGCGAAAAGCGGGAATTTGTTCATCATCAGGCGGAGAAAGAGGGATTCGAACCCTCGGTACGGTTACCCGTACGCATGTTTAGCAAACATGTCCTTTCGGCCTCTCAGGCATCTCTCCGTTTTTTTGCATTGCAAATTTAATTAATTTTTAATTATTATCTATAATTTTTTTTAAAATATTAATTGTCGTCCAAATACACATCTATCAAGCCTTCCGGGGCATTAAAGAATAATTTTTTTTCGTTTTCATCGATCTTTTCAATAAAATCTTCCACTAAAGGCAAAATTATTTCTTTCTCTTTGAACATAATGGACAATAATACCTGATGTCCGTTATCACTTACATTAAAAACAGTGCCTAAAGAGCCAAATTTACTGTCTATTACCTCAAAACCTTTCCAATCAAATTCTTCCTCTTGCTCATCTAGCAGATCGGTATTAATGTGTACTTTTTTACCAATTAGGAGTTTTGCTTTTTCGATAGCATCTACATCCTCTAATTCAATGATATAGCCGCTATTGTTTGGAGAAAGTTCTTTTACAAAGTAGGGTGCCAAACCGGTTGATGTTTCAATAAAAATGGCTTTTACATCTTCACTAAAAAATTCTTTGTCGGCTTTAATTATTAACTGACCTTTTACACCATGGGTTTTACTAAAATATCCAATTACCGAAAGATCCATTAACCTAAAGTAGCTTTTACAAAACTAACAAATAACGGATGTGGATTTTCTACAGTACTCTTATATTCAGGATGAAATTGAACACCCATAAAAAACGGATGATTTGAAAGCTCTACGATCTCAACCAAGCCACCATCAGGATTAACACCAGAAAGGATCATTCCTGCTTCTATGAATTGTTTTTTATACTCATCGTTAAACTCATAACGGTGACGGTGGCGCTCGTTTATTAGTGTTTTATTATAGGCACTAAACGCTAGTGTTCCCTCTTCAACAGCACACTTGTATGAACCCAAACGCATTGTGCCACCCATGTGCGAAATTGTTTTTTGATTTTCTAAAAGGTCAATAACAGGGCTGCTTGTAGCTGGATTCATTTCGCGACTGTGTGCGTCTTTTAATCCTAATACATTGCGTGCAAATTCTATAACAGCACACTGCATGCCTAAACAAATTCCTAAAAACGGGATTTTATTTTCGCGTGCATATTTTATTGCTGCAATTTTTCCTTCTATTCCTCTTGTTCCAAAACCCGGGGCAACTAATATACCTTTTAAGCCACTTAATTTTTGTTTGATATTTTCTTCTGTAATATCTTCGCTATGGATCCACTCCAATTTAACTTTACATTCGTTAGTAACACCTGCATGAATAAAAGCTTCTGCTATGGATTTATAAGCGTCTTTTAACTCAACGTATTTTCCAATTAAACCAATAGTAACTTCTTTTTTAGGGTTATTTAATTTATCTAAAAAACCTTTCCAAACATCTAATTTAGGCTCTCCCGAAGCTTCTATCCCTAATTTTTTAAGAACGATCACATCTAGTTTTTCTTTTTCCATTAATAACGGAACTTCATAAATAGAAGATGCATCTAATGCCTCTATTACCGCATTTGGTTCTACGTTACAGAACAATGCAATTTTTCTGCGTATATCTTGGTTAACGGCATGCTCTGCTCTACAAACCAATACATCCGGCTGAACGCCATGTTCTAACAATAATTTTACTGAGTGCTGTGTAGGTTTTGTTTTTAATTCTCCTGATGTAGATAAATACGGTAATAATGTTAGGTGAATTACCATACAATCATTACCCATTTCCCACTTTAATTGACGAACTGCCTCAATGTAGGGTAAGGATTCAATATCGCCCACAGTCCCGCCTATTTCGGTAATTACAAATTGAAACTGACCGGTTTTTCCAAGGATTTTTATTCGGTTTTTTATCTCGTCGGTTATATGCGGAATTACCTGAACGGTTTTACCTAAATACTCACCCTTACGTTCTTTTTCGATAACATTTTGGTAAATACGACCGGTTGTAACATTATTTGATTGAGAAGTAGGTAAATTTAAAAAACTATCGTAGTTCCCAAGATCTATATCTGTTTCTGCACCATCATCGGTAACATAGCATTCGCCATGCTCGTATGGGTTTAAAGTGCCCGGATCAACATTGATATATGGATCGAGTTTTTGAATGGTTACGGTAAAGCCGCGT
>JALHPG010000126.1 GCA_022842625.1 Bacteroidia bacterium
AAAAGAATACAAAGAGTTATTAGAAAAAGGTCTTGTTGCACCAACCACAATGGAATTATATACCTGTAATGTTGATGGAAGTGATCTAAAACAAGTAACCCATTTAGGCAAAGCAAACTGGGCACCTTTTTATCATCCAAGCGGTAAAAAGATCATTTTTTCAAGTAATCATCACAGTAAAAAGGGTTACGATTTTCAATTGTTTATGATTAACGAAGATGGAACAGGTTTAGAACAAATTACCAATCAAAGTATGTTTAATGCTTTTCCAATGTTTTCGCCTAACGGAAAGAAGTTAATTTTTTCTTCTAATAGAAATAACGGAGGAACAAGAGATACTAATTTATTTATTGCCGATTGGGTAGATTAATTTAATGGAGGTTAAACGAAGTCACTAGATCTCTGTTTCCGCCTTGTGAATGGCAACTAGTGCATACTGAAGGATTTCTATCTACACTAAATATTACTTGTTTATTAGGTTTAATTTCTCCCCAGATCCAACTACCAGAACGCTTATACATAAAGGCATGAATTGAAATTGTATTTCCCTCGAACATATCTTTTATAACCAAAGAGCCATCAGGCATTGTGCCGCCAACGGGTAACTTACCCCCATCGGTTAAAGCATTAAAACCAATTTTATTAAAACGTAATTTAAATGAACCATGTGGACTATTACCCGCAGGTGAAAGAAGTGCTGATGAGTTTTTGTAATAATATAAACCGGCGGTGTTTATGCTATCGAGCATAGCAAAATCAGAAAAACCTAAAAGAGGATCCTTTGCAACCTTTTTTGTACAGCTGATTAAAATTACTGTTACAATGATAAAACAAGATATTATTTTCATTTGATAAAATTTAAAAATTTATTTATTAATTTTTCCCAAACAAAACTTTCTTTAATATGATTTAAGGCATTTTGTTTTTTTGAATCTATTTCTTCATTTGATGAAGAAAGTATTTTTCCGATAGTATTTCTAATCAATTCAGGAGCAGAATTATCAATTAAATAACCGGTTTTATCATTCACCAAAACATTTACCGCCCCTACATCTGTAGCAATTACAGTTAATCCATTTGCCATTGCTTCGAGTATAACATTTGGCATGCCTTCGCTCCAACTTGGGCAAATTAATATGTCACAATTTTTAATTGCTGCAGTTAGTTTTACTTTATCTCTTATCTCACCATAATAAATAACAGCTTTATTCTGTATTTGTTTATCTTGAGCTATAGGTCCTATAAAATGGAATTCTATTTGTCGTTTTTGCTCTTTAGAAAGAATAATTGAAATTGCCGAATTTAACTCTTCAATTCCTTTTCTTCGCTCATACCGTCCTAAAAATAAAAACCTAAGCACTTGGCCAACAGGTTTAATTTCATTGCTTAAACTATTAGATTCAACACCCGAAGGTAATTCTATGATCTTTTCAGGAGGAACGCCTATAGATCTGATGATATCTGTAATTTTTCCACCGTAAGAAAAAACGACATCTGCTTTTTGAGAAATTGTTTTAACAGGATTTCTTAATAAAAAAATGTGTTGTAGTTTAATTTTGAAGTCGGGTGCTTTTTGAAACATTTCGTAACCATGAAACTTAACACCTATTTTAGCACAGGTTATTTTTTTACTGTTTTTTTGGTTTATTAAATACCAACCTGTAAAGCCTTTTGTATATATGAAATCGTAGCCAGACAGTTTATCTTTTATTGCTTCAAAAATTAATTTAGAATGCTTGTAACTATTGTAGATGTAATGTCCTGGGAAAGGCAAACTCTTTGGAAAATCAATAATAACTGAGGTTATGTAAGTTCTTTCCTCTTCAGTAAAAAATTCGAGTTTAGAAATATCGTAATTACTTTGATTAAAGTGATAAAGATCTACATAAACTTTTTGTTGGGCTAAATATTTACAGAGATAATAGGAATGCTTTTGCATGCCGCCTAAAACATAAGGCCAAATTCCATCTGTAATTAGTGCTATTCGCATTTTTATCAATGAAGCTTTCCTGTTATTGGCATAGCATCTAATATTTCGCCTTCGGCGTTATTTAATTCGTGTAGTCTTTTATAAACCGATTCTTCATCAAAATAATTTAAAGCCATTTTTACAAAAATATCGCCATGCTTTGCCTCGCAGGCCCACAATTGATGATAGAACACTTTAAGATCTCCTTCGGGTAAATGTTCATAGATCAGTTTAAAACGCTCTGCTGCCCTATTCTCTATAACAGAAACTAAAAGCAATCTATCCATAAAATGTTCATCGCGCCCATTTCTGCAAAGCTTTAATAATTCCTTCACATAGGTATCTTCTGTTATCTCGTGAATAAGTTGCAGCCCTTGTGCTTGCATAACTTTATAAACATCTCTAAAGTGTTCCATTTCTTCAAGAGCGGTATCAATTAACTCAGGAATAATTTCAACTCTGTTAGGATATTTAGCAACCAGACTCATAGCAGAAGCCGAAGCTTTGCGCTCGCAGCCAGCATGATCTTGTAAGAAGAATGAAAAATTTGCCATTACCGCCTCAATCCATTTAGGATCTGAGGGTTTAACAACTGGCAAACGGTATTGCATAAACTATTATTTATTAACGTACATCACTTCTTTTACCGCCTTAATAACCTTAGCAACGTTTGGTAAACTTGCTTCAATTAAAGTTGGCGCGTAAGGTAAAGGAGTATCAGCAGTGGTAACACGTAAAACAGGTGCATCTAAATAATCAAATGCATCTTTTTGAACTTTAAAAGCTATTTCTGAAGAGATGCTAGCCAAAGGCCAAGCTTCTTCAACCACAACCAAACGGTTAGTTTTTTTAACCGATTCAATTACGGTAGCATAATCAATTGGTCTAACAGTTCTTAAGTCAACGATCTCAACGCTAATACCTTCAGCTTCTAATTCTTTTGCGGCAGCTAAAGCCACCTTAATTATTTTTCCGAAAGAAACGATGGTCACATCGGTTCCTTGACGTTTAATATCAGCCACTCCAATTGGAATGATGTATTCCTCTTCAGGCACTTCTCCCTTATCGCCATACATTTGCTCACTCTCCATAAAAATTACAGGATCGTTATCGCGAATAGCACTTTTTAAAAGACCTTTTGCATCGTAAGGATTACTTGGCACAACCACTTTTAAACCGGGGCAATTGGCAAACCAGTTCTCAAACGCTTGTGAATGCTGAGAACTTAGCATACCTGCACTTGCAGTTGGACCGCGAAACACAATAGGTACATTGTATTGACCGCCACTCATGCTATACATTTTGGCGGCGCTGTTTATAATTTGATCGATAGCCACCAAACTAAAATTAAAGGTCATAAATTCAACAATGGGGCGTAATCCATTAGAAGCTGCACCAACGGCTATTCCTGCAAAACCAAGTTCTGCAATTGGTGTATCTATTACACGCTTTTCGCCAAACTCGGCTAACATGCCCTTACTAACTTTGTAAGCACCGTTATATTCGGCAACCTCTTCACCCATTAAAAATATTTTTTCGTCACGTCTCATTTCTTCCGACATGGCTTCTCTAAGTGCTTCTCTAAATTCTATAAGTCTCATAGCTTCTATTGTAATAAGTCCAAAAATACGTAAAAATAATTAAAGAAAAATTTTGAAAACAAAAAAAATATGACTAAATTTGTCATGACTAAAAATGTAATTATGTTAGGTGAAAAATTAAAGCAAATACGGATTCAACAAAAACTTAAGATCAATCAGGTTTCAAGTTTTTTAAAAATTGATTCTTCGTTGGTTAGTCGTTACGAAGCAGGGAAAAGAAAACCTACAAAAGAGCATATAATTGGCCTTGAAGACCTTTTTAAAACCAAGCCAAACGAACTTATGAAGGACTGGATAGCCGATGAGATAATTTCTAATCTTAAAGAATATGCATTTGCTGAAGATGTATTAAAATTAGTGGCGGAAGAAATGAGTGGCTATCAAAAATTATTGAATAAAAAGCAAAAACAGGTATTATCAAAAAACATCTTGAAAATTTTAAATGACATAGACATCCTCAAAAGTCAAATTGACGAGATTAAACCTTTAAACGATTTACAATTAAAGAAACTAAATGATTACTTTTTTACCGAATACACATTTGAAAGTAACAAAATTGAAGGTAACACCTTAACATTGCAGGAAACAGCTTTGGTAATTAATGAAGGTGTAACTATTGGCGGCAAAAGCGTTAAAGAACATTTAGAAGCTATTAACCATAGCGAAGCTATATCGTTTATAACTGATATTGCAAAAGGAAACGAATTTTTAAGTGAGAGGACTATAAAGGATATTCATTATTTAATTTTAAAAAGCATCGAAAAAAACAACGTTGGCAAATACAGAGATGTTGAAGTTAGAATATCGGGCAGTAAACATTTACCACCTGCATTTTTTGATGTCCCTTTTAAAATGCAGGAGTTAATTAATTATTACCAATTACATAAAAACGAGCTGCACCCGGTTATTCTTGCTGCCGATATGCACCAAATATTGGTTGGAATACATCCTTTTATTGATGGCAACGGAAGAACTTCGCGTTTATTAATGAACTTAATTTTATTGCAAAACGGATATTACATTGCTAATATAAAAGGAAGTTTACAAAGCAGATTAAGCTATTACAAAGCGTTAGAAAAAGCACATGTTAATGGCAATTTATCTGATTTTAGATTACTGGTTGCCAGATCAGTAAAAAGTTCATTACAAGAATTTTATAAATTGATAAAGTAAAATAATCCCGACTAGCGTCGGGATTATTTTTAATTCATTTTACCCACAACACATTCAATTAGATCTTCTTCCTTTAAATATTTATTGGCAAGATCTCGTAATTCTTTCGGCGTAACCGTTTTAACTGCAGTAAAATAATTATCAAAATAAGAATAATCTAAGCCAAATTCCCAGATGCCCTTAAACTTATCTGCTAATGAAAACGGACCATCAACACTTCTTAAAAAATGGCCTAAAATATAATTTCTAACAGTTTCTAATTCGTTTGATGAAACAAGATCTTTACGCAAAATGGCAATTTCTTTATAAATTTCTTCTAATGTTTGTTTGGTGACATCTGCCCCTACCTCTGTTGAAACGGCAAAATAGCCTCCATTTACAAATGAGGCTAATCCGCTTCCAATTCCATAAGTATAGCCTTTATCTTCACGAATATTAGCCATTAAACGCGAACCAAAATAACCTCCTAAAATGGTATTTAAAACCTGAAATTTAAAGTAATCGGGATCTGTTTTATTAAATAATAATCGTCCAACCTTAATTGCAGATTGGATCGCATCGGGTCTTTCAATAAAATGTTTCTTTTGGCTAGTTGTTTGAATTGGTGTAGAAACTAAACCAACTTTTGCTTTATCATTTCCCCATGAAGAGTTGCCGAAATATTTATTTAAAGTATCTGTAAGTGTGTTTGGCAAATATCCAGAAGCAATAATAGTGCAGTTTCCGGAATTATAATGGTCGTTAAAAAATGATTTTATTTCGGCAACGCTTACTCTCTCAAAATCGCTATCACTTACCTGAACTCCGTAAGGATGCTTTTCACCAAAAATTAATTCCGAAAATCTTCTGCGGGCTAAAATATCAACTTTTTGAGAGTTGATCTGATGCTTTTGTTTTTTATTGGCAACATGAATTTTAAATTCATCTTCAGGAAATGTAGGGTATTTTAAAATTTCTTCAATAAATTTTAAACTCTGATCTAAATATTTATTTAAAGAATAGATGGTAACATTTGCATAATCTTGGCCAACCTCTAATTCTAAAAATGAACCAAAAAAATCGATACCATCACTAATTTGATTGGCAGTATATGATCTGGTGCCGGTTTCAATTAAGGTATTGGCGTTGGATGCAATTAAAGGGGCTGACTGAAAATACATCCCTGCCTTAAACACAAATTCGATCTTAGTTATTTCCTGACTTCCTGCATTTATAGAAAACAGATCAATTCCGTTATTAAGCTTTTGTTTATTAGCTTTTATAATATCGATCTTATCTATTGTTTTAAAGGCCGGAGTTTCTTGTCTGTTTAGCATATTATAAAAGTGGTTGTTTAGTAATTGTTTCTATTAATGGATAAAAATTTTGTGGTATTTTAAAATTCACTCCTTTTCCATTTAATTCATTGATCTTTAAGTTAATTAATTCAAAGTTTACTTCCTTTTTTTCTATGTTCCAAATAAACACTTTGGCGGTATATCCCTTAACAGGAATACTGCCGGTTGTAATTTTAAAATATTTTGTTTCTCCGCTCAAATCATCTTTTAACCAATTTAAAGGTACACGTTTAAAATAAATATTTTCCTTTTTATCATTGTCAATACTAAAAACTAAAAAAGCGTTAAATGGCTTAGGAGTTTTAATAAAACGTATTGCCACTTCTGCTTCCAGACAATTAATAGATTTAGTAAGCGTATCGCCAAAAGCTAAAAACTCAAAGTACTCGTTATTACCAGCGTATTTGTTTGGCGCAGATGGAAGTGTTAGTAACGTTTGTTTAGTTATTTTTTCTTTTCTTTTTAAAAGAACCCTATCCCATTTGTCGTCAAAGCCAATTTCGTCATAAAAACGCTCATAATAAGGTTTCTCGCGTTTCATAGCGAAATAATAATCGCAATTCATCGTCATTTCTTCCGAATCATCCATATGGTTTAATACAGAGCCTCCACGATAATTTAGAAAAGCATAATTAAGTTCTCTCACCCGATGACCGCCAATTGTAAAGATCTGGTTGGTTTTTTTATACTCATCGGTAAGTTGATCAAAAAGTGCTTTTGGCATGGTATGGTAGTATAAAGAAGTAAAATTACTGAAGTTTATACTCGTTGAAAAGTGAATGGTAGAAACTGTTAATAGCGCAATTGAGATAATATTTGCCGACACCCCGGGCAATTTATCAATAAGAAAAGCAAAGCTTAAGCCAAAAAATAAATAAAAAAACAAGCCGGTTCTATCTTCAGGAAAATTTACATTTAAAAGCTGTTTTTGTAAATAAAAAGCTAAAATGCAAGTAATTAAAATAACAGGAAAAATGATTGTTGCGTTAAAAATATTAAATAACGAAAATGGTTTACGTAAAAAATAAAAAAGTGTAAAGCCTATAATAAAAATAAAAAAACTTAAACAGATCAATTGCACCCACAACTGATCGGTTCCGAATAAAAACTGTATTAACGTTTTAAAGGTAACCTGCCAGTAATTGTTACCAACACCGTAATCCAGCATGCCTTGCTCTTTGTAAAAGAATGAGAACTTTATCCAAAAACCGAGCATAAACAAATTAAAAAACTGAAGAACGAGATTTTTTATATTAAAAAACAGGTTGTTGCGAATCTGAAAAACAAAAACATAAAAAAGTAAAATGGTTAAAACCACCACCAAAATTAAATTTGAGGCCAAGGCTAACTGCCAACAAACAGAAAATAATAGAATATGATAAAATCTTTTGCTCACAAAGTAATCAAGCAAAAACGAAAGTCCTAAAGTCATAAACCCAAAGGATAAGCCATAGCCACGGCAGATCTCAAAAAAATCTAGAAAATTAAATGTCAGTAAAAAAAAAGTAATTAGAATTAATTTAGACGAAACATTTTTTAAGTGTGTAAACAACCTAAAAATACCATAACACATTACTAAAAAGGCTATTAGATTTGGTATTCTTAAAACAAAACGATGTGAGCCAAATAAATGATAAAACACATTGGTTAGAGCACTGTTTAAAACATGATTATTGGTGTAAACATGTGCACTATATGGCAAATAATTATCGCTTTGAACGTAATAGAAAAATGTTGCAACCTCGTCGTGACTAAATGGAATAGCAAACGCACGAATTGAAATAATAATGAAGACAAAGAAACTAAGTAACCAGAAAATTTTATTAAAATGTTTTTCTAAAATCAGCATCCCACTAATCCAATAAATAAGATTGATGTTTATTGTATTTTTCTAAGGTTCTTATTCCTGATGAACTGATATGTTCAAACTCCTTATCGCAAAAAATATTAATGATCTTGATTCCGGGCATTAATTCCTGAATGTAGCGGTATTGATTTTGCTCGTATTGAAAATCGGTAGAATTTCTTAAGCCTTTAATTACAACAACCTCATAACCTAACGATGCAACAAAATCGGTTAGTAAACCATTATATTCAGTAAGCTGACGATTCTTTATAGAGTTTGGAATATCCCAAGTGCGGTTAGTTTTGTCGGGATTTTTACCAAAAGAAATAATTACTTTATCAAAAATGCGTTCTGCTTTTTGAAGCACATTATAATGTCCCTTATGAAAAGGATTAAAACTCCCGCAAAAAACACCAATAGAAGGTTTTCTAAAGGTCACATACTCTATCAGCGCATTTAATTTACCATTTACGTTCAGTTGATTTAAGATCTCTATACGTTTTGGCTGATAAACTTTATAATCAACAAATTGAAATTCTTTAAATATCTGATGTTCGTATTCAATTAATTTACTTAGTGGCTGGTCTAAAATACTTAGATCGGCTTTAATAAGTAATTGCGATTTTTCACTAGAAGGTTTGTGTGTTTTAGTATCTAAGATTAATCTGTTGATACTATCGATCTGCAATTTATTTAACGATGCGGTCTTTGCTTCTTCTAAAAATAATGCAGCAGATTTTTCTTCGTTATCATTAGCGTGTGGATCATAAACAGCATCGTGATAAACAGCTGCTAAAAATAATTCATCATCAAAATTATCTAGTTTAGATAACTGCAAAACAACATCCAACAAATGCGTTGAGGTGTGATAATAGCGATGATGCTCTTCGTATCGTTTTAATACCGAATCCGAAAACCCAAGCTGTTTTAATCGTGTTGAAATATAGTTTTTATCTATCATTTCTTTTTAGCCAAATAATATAAAGTGGTACAATTATTTTCGTCAATAATAATAGTTGCTTGTTCTTTAATTTTCTCTGCAGTTACTTTACTATATCTGGTAATTTCCTCATTGATCAACTCTGCACTGCCTAATAACTCTGATATAGCAAGGTTTGTAGCCTTAGTTAAAATATCCGTTTCGCTAAATGTTAAACTTGATTCTACTTTATTTTTACATTTCTGTAATTCAATTTCGTCTATTAATTCAGTCCTTAATTTTTCAACTTCATCAATAATAGCTTTTTCGGCATCTTCCATTTTTACATTATCCGGAATTTTGCCACTAATCACAAAAACGCCTTTATCCATATCACCCATCACATAGGCGTTAATATCACTAAATAACTGTTTGTCTTTGATTAAGGTTTTATATAAACGCGATGAATTTCCTCTGCTTAAAATATCCGAAATAATATCAACCGTGTGATACTCTTCATCGGCACGTGCGCACATATGGTAAACCTTATAGATCGCACTAGCAGGCACGTCGCGCTCTACGATTAACCGTCTTGGTTTGGTTTGTTTAGGTTCTACCGGTAAATTCCTTACTGGTTTGCTGGCAAAAGGAATTGGCTCAAACCATTTTTTAGCAAGTTGTTTTACCTGTTCTACTTCAACATCTCCGGCAACAACCATAATGG
>JALHPG010000127.1 GCA_022842625.1 Bacteroidia bacterium
AATAACTTAACTAACGGAACACCTGCTCCAACATACGTTTGGAGTTCAAATCCGGTAGCAGGGGTTTCTTTTAATCCAAATAATACTGCATTTGCACCAACAATTAATTTCACAACTCCAGGTACCTATACTATCTCAGTTGCTGCTACTAATTCATTAGGAACGAATTCAAATACAAAGGTTATCTCAATAACTAGTTGCTCGACTGTAGTTTTATGTGGAGATACAATTACTAACGTTACAGCAACAGGTACTTTAGGATTAGCAACAGCTGGTTCTGATACAGCAACTCCTGGTTGCAGCCCTAAAGCTGGTTACTTAATGGGTTCAAATTGCTATGATGATAAAGAGAAAGCTGAATTTTTCAGTACAAGTTTATATAGTTCAATTACTTCTCCTCAAATTAAAAGTGTACTTGTTATTTTCTATAAAGATGGTACAAGAGGTACAGGTGGAAATGCTGCAACTGCTGTTAACTTAAAACTTTATAACGGAACAATGGCTAGTGGTCCAACAGGAACAGCTACACCATTTGGTCAAGTAAATGCTAATATTGGAAACATTTTAGCTGTTGCTGCTACTAATTCAGTTAACTACGTGGGATTACAGCCAACAGTTTATACAAATCCTATCTTAAGACCATATAGATATATTTTACCTACTCCGGTAAATGCTCCTGCAACTAATGGATTTTTCGCATCTATTACTGTTCCTATTGCTGCGGGCGACACTGCTGTAATTATGGATGATGGCAGTCTTACAACTGGTACAAACTGGGAATTATGGAGTGATAATAGCTGGCATAATCTTTCTACCGCTTGGGGTGGTTATGATGCAAGTATGGCTATTTTGCCTGAAATTCAATGTGCAGTTACAGGCTTAAATAAAAACTCAGTGTTAGATGCTAATGTTAGTTTACACCCTAATCCATCTAATGGTTTAGTAAATATCGTTGCTACATTGCCTAATTCTCAGTCTTTAGAGATAACTGTTCACAATTCATTAGGTCAGTTAATTTCATCTACAAAGCACACTGGTGTTACTAGTAACGTGTTTACAATGGATTTAAATGATTATTCTAATGGCGTTTATTTTGTAACCATTAATAATGGTGAAGAGAAGATCGTTAAGCGTTTAATTTTAAGTAAATAATCACTTATTCAATACTTAAAAAAAAGGCTCCAGTTTCTGGGGACTTTTTTTATTAATACTGCATTGTTAAATTCAATAAACACAGCCATTGTTAAAAATTAAAACGAATTCAATAAAATAGCCGACTTTATACGCCTATTTTTGATAGGTACAATGGCAGCAGCAAAACGACAAGTAGAAATGAGTTTAAAAGAAGTAATTGCATTAATTACTTTATTAGACGATCCGGACGAAATTATTTACTATCAAGTAAAAGATCGCTTTGTTGTTCTTGGACCACCGGCAATTCCCCATCTTGAAACAGCTTGGGAAAATAGTTTTGATGCTATCATGCAAAAACGCATCGAAACAATAATTCATACCATTCAATTTGAAACACTGCAAAAAGCCCTCAAAAATTGGGCTAAAACAGATCAAGACGATCTTTTAAAGGGTATTATAATATTAGCACGTTACCAATATCCTGATCTGGACGAGAATAAGGTTAGAAAACAACTAGCAACCATTAAGCAAGATGTTTGGTTAGAATTACATGAAGATCTTACTGCTTTAGAAAAAGTTAAAATTGTAAATCATGTTTTGTTTGAGATTCATCAATTTAGCGGCAATATTACAAATTATCACGCTCCGCAAAATTCTTTCCTAAATAATGTATTAGAAAGTAAAAAAGGAAATCCGCTCATGTTAAGTGTGGTTTATCTTTTAATTTGCATGGAATTAAAAATTCCTGTTTATGGCATTAATTTACCTCAACATTTTGTTTTAGCTTATTTAAGTGAGGATGCTAATTTAATTGACGTGAATAATAAAACACTTTCTAACAACATTTTATTCTACATTAATCCATTTAGTAAAGGTTTATTGTTTAATCAAAAAGATATTGATCAATTTTTAAAGCAATTGAACTTAGATCTTGAGCCTAAATATTATTTACCTTGTAGTAATATTGATATCATTAAACGATGTATTAATAACCTTATTTTCTCATATGAAAAATTGGGGTATTTAGAAAAAGTGGAGGAGCTAAAAGGGCTTGACGCTCAATTATAGTTGATTTCAAAAAAAATGTTATTTTATTTCATTTGTCTGAAATTAGGTTTACCTTTAATTAAAATTTAAAAATCATGAAAAAAATATTATTAAGTCTTTCAATGGTTGCATTTTTAGGATTTGCAACTCAAGCTCAAGAGCCTGTAAAAACTAAAACCACAAAAAAAGAAGTAGTTAATCCTGACGGAACGACTACTGTTGTAGAAGAGAAATCATCAACAACTAATGAGCCTTCAAAAAATCCGGAGCCAAAAAAATCCGGCACTAGAATGGCAATAAACGAAAAAGGTTCTGGTAGTACAAAAGTAGCTCCTAAAAAAGAGGCTGCAAAGGAATCTAAAACAGAAACTCAAACTACTCCAACTAGTAAACCTCAATAATTATATAAAGCTTAATAAAAAAAGCCTGTACTTATTTAGTGCAGGCTTTTTTATTGGGTTAAACTCTAGAGTTATAACGAGACTTCTAATTTTTTCTCCTCTATTATTTTTTTAAGATTTAAAAGACCGTATCGCATTCTTCCTAATGCAGTGTTGATCGAAACATTGGTAAAATCTGCAATTTCTTTAAAACTCATATCATAATAAGTTCTCATTATTACTACCTCGCGTTGATCTGCAGGTAACTCATTTATTATAGCACGAATACTTTTTTTGAATTTGATCGTCTCATCAATGTTTTTGTTTTCATCCTCACTTGGCAATGTATTAAACACGCTTATTTCTTCACCTTCATCGTTAACATAAACAGGTACCGGAGGCATTTTTTTAATCCTTCTAAAATGATCAATGATCAGATTACGTGCAATACGTATAACCCAGGGTAAAAATTTACCTTCCTCATTATACTGTCCGCGTTTTAAGGTTTGAATTACCTTAAAAAATGTATCTTGAAAGATATCCTCGGCTAAAGCTTTGTTTTTAACAACAACCATGATAGAAGAAAAAATTTTTCTTTTATGTCGCATTAATAAAACTGATAAGGATTCTTCGTTTCCGTCAATATAGAGTTGTACTAACTCATTATCATTTAATAATTGAATAGACATGTTTTTTACTGCTTTAGTTAAATTTAAGATGCAAGTAAATGTCTATTCGATCGGCTTTGGTTTTAAATGATTATGAGCAAATATAGTTTTTTTTTATTAATGGCTAAAATTCAAACGTTAAAAATGACCGATATTTGAGTGAAAGCTACTTTTTATTGAGCGAATGAGTGTTTTTTCGATAAAAAAGGGCATAAAAAAAGGGTAAGCTACTTCCATCGCACCGCTCAACCGCATACCCTTGCTTTGTTCCCAACCTGGGGGATTCTGTAGGAGCTGGTCGTGGAAGACTTACCCGTGACAAAATTAGTAATTATTTTAAGGATAGCTACTAATTAATTTATTTTTTTTAGTCTCTATTATTCGAAGTAAATCTCCAGATATAATACACTAAAGTTGCAATAGAGCCTAATGCCGCAACAAAGTAAGTATAGGCAGCCCATGTTAAAGCATCTTTAGCATCTTCGTGTTCTTGACTTCTTGTAATTCTTGAATTATCTAACCAGGCCAATGCTCTTTTGCTCGCATCTACTTCAACCGGTAATGTAATTAAACTAAATATTGTAATAGCACTTTGTAAAACAATAAAGATCAACAACATTGAGTTTAGCATATTAGGCATGCTATAGGCAGCAAATGCTAATCCTAAGGTTAAAAAACTCATTAAATTACTCGCTATTTGAACAACAGGAACTATTTTACTGCGCATAATTAACCATTGGTAGGCAGTTGCGTGTTGCACAGCATGACCGCACTCGTGAGCCGCAACAGCAGCCGAGGCTATGTGTCTGCCATTGTAAACATCGGTACTCAAATTAACTGTTTTGTCTAAAGGATTATAATGGTCTGTAAGTCTTCCTTCAACACTTAATACTTTAACGTCATAAATGCCATTTTCCTTCAACATTTTTTCGGCAATGTCTTTTCCGCTTAATCCGGAAGAGAGCGGCTCTTTTGAGTAATGGGCAAATTTACTTTTTAAGCGCGAGCTCACCAGTAATCCTATTAGCATAAATACCCCGCTAATTATCAATAAACCTATATCGTACATATTATTTTTTTAAACTATTATGGCAAATTAAATGCCAGTTATTTTTCATGCCAAATTAACACGATTGGGCGCTAAATCTAGAAAATATGGCATTAGTGTTAAACTCAATTAACAAAGCTTCTTTAGTAAGTTTAATATTTATTAAGCTTTGTCTTTAAAACTTTGCATTAGTTTTATTGAAAATTGTATATGTCACAAAGGCCTTTAATTTTAGTAACCAACGATGATGGTATTTTTGCACCCGGCATTACTGCCTTAGCTAAAATCGCCTCTAAGTTTGGTGATATTGTAGTTGTTGCACCCGATAAGCCTCAAAGTGGCATGGGGCACGCCATTACTATTAATTCTACAATAAGAATTCAAAAATCACATTACCATAAAGCATTAATGGAATATTCTTGCAGTGGAACTCCAGTAGATTGTGTAAAGATGGCCGTGAACCATATTTTAAAAAAGCGTCCTGATCTGGTTATTAGCGGAATCAATCACGGTAGTAACAGCTCTATAAACGTTATATACAGTGGCACCATGAGTGCGGCAATAGAAGGCGCTTTAGAAGGCACTCCCAGTATAGGTTTTAGTTTATGTGATTATTCTATTGAGGCAGATTTTTCGCAAGCTGAAAAATTCATCGAAAAAATAATTGAACAAACTTTAAAAAGCGGTATGCCCAAAGGCGTTTGTTTAAATGTAAATATTCCAAAATTAAAAGCAGAAGATATTAAAGGAATAAAAGTAGTTCGTCAGGCTAAAGCAAATTGGGTGGAGCGTTTTGATGAACGTAAGGATCCGTATGGAAGAGATTACTATTGGTTAACTGGCGAGTTCGTTAATTTTGAACCCGAATCATTAGATACAGATGAGTGGGCTTTAAGTAACGGTTATATTTCTGTAGTTCCCACTCAAGCAGATCTTACTGCACACAGTGTTTTAAAAGAATTTAATTTTAGTTAAACATATGAATTGGATAAAACGTTTAGATAAAGTATGGATCGGCTTTGTTATTGGTCTTATTTTTCCGGGTATAATTTTTGTGCTTTATTGGTTAATTTTTCACAGCTACATGAGTTTTCCAACAGGTTTTTACAGGTATTTAATAGGAGGGCAATTATTAAGCAACGTTATAAAAATTTGTGGCATTGGTAATTTACTGTTGTTTTATGTTGGCTTAAACAGAAAGATAGACAAATTTAGCAGAGGAATTATTTTTAGTCTTTTAGTTTATGTGGCTTTAGTGGCTTACGTAACTTATTTTATGGAGCACGCACTTAATTAAAAATGAAGTATTATTTTTTAACCGGCGAACCTAGTGGAGATCTTCATGCAAGTAATTGTATGAAAGAGATCATGCAGTTGGATCCTAATGCTGATTTCGCTTTTACAGGCGGAGATCTGATGGAATCTTTAACCGGAAAAAAAGCTGCCATTCATATTAAGCAAATGGCGTTTATGGGTTTTATTAGAGTGTTGCAAAATATTTTTACCATTAAAAAAAATTTTAAAACAGTAAAGCAAGATATTTTAAACTATAAACCCGATCTTTTAGTGCTAGTAGATTATCCGGGTTTTAATTTACGAATGGCAAAATGGGCGCACGAAAACGGTATTAAAGTAGATTTTTATATTTCGCCAACTGTTTGGGCTTGGAAAGAAGGTAGAGTAGAGATCATAAAAAAGTACACCAATAAATTATTTGTTATTCTTCCATTTGAAGAAGCCTTTTATAAAAAGCACGATCATAAAGTTTATTTTGTTGGTCACCCTTTAATTGATGCAATTGAACAAAAAAAACCAACACTAAAAAGTAAGGTTGATTTTATAAAAGAAAATAGTTTAACAGAAAAGCCAATAATAGCAATTCTTCCGGGAAGTAGAGAGCAAGAGATAGAATACATGTTGGATATTATGATGGAGGTTACAAAAAATTTTAGCGATCATCAATTTGTAGTTGCCGGCACAACAAATTTGCCGGTAAGTTTTTACGAGTCGTTAAAACGTTACAATATTAAAGTGGTATTTAATCAAACCTACGAACTAATGAGTTACGCCGAAGCCGGAATTATTAAATCTGGCACTTCTACTTTAGAAAGTGCTTTATTTAAACTCCCTCAGGTTGTTTGTTATAAAAGCGGTGCATTGTCCATTAAGATCGCTAAACTTTTGGTAGACGTTAAATATATCAGCTTGCCAAATTTAATAATGGATAAGCCGGTAGTAAAAGAACTCATTCAAAATGATCTGAGCGTGAAGGGAATATCTGAGGAGTTACAAAAATTATTATTTGATAAACCTTACAGGAACAAAATTATAAACGATTATACAGAATTAATTACTCAGTTAGGAGGCATAGGTGCTTCAAAACGTTTGGCAATTGAGTTGGTTAAGGATGCAGAAACAAAAAAATAAATTGAAAAAAAATATAGAAATAATAGCAAGCCTTTTAATTGGATTAAGTATTGTAATATCCTTAACCTCTTTTTATGTACCGGCAGAAAATCTGCAAATTCGCTTATATGCCCATTTAAAGATAAACACACTGCAATTAAATGTAGTTTCAGGATCGTATAAAATATTAGCCGATGGAAATTCTATTGCCGACAGTGGCCTTGAATCAACCATTAAACTAACCTTAAAAGGCGATAGTATTCAACTCACTCAAAACGATAAAATTATTGGCAATTATATTTATATAAAATTTGTTGGTACCGAAAACGAACAAATAAAAATTAAATTGATTAATCCCGATAGAAAGCCAAGAATTTATGAGAATAATTTAAGTTTTAGCGTGAGCGAAGAATACATTCGCATAATTAACGATGTTGTTTTAGATAATTATATTGCTGGGGTAACCGAAGCTGAAGCAGGCTCAAGATCTAATTTGGAGTTTTATAAAGTACAGGCAATTTTAGCGCGTACGTTTGCTTTAACGCATATAAACAAACATGTTGCCGAAGGTTTTAGTTTGTGCGACCAGGTTCACTGTCAGGCTTATTACGGCAAACCAAAGGATCTTACCATTTTTAAAGCCATCGAAGAAACTAAAGGTAAAGTAGTGGTGGATGAGAATTTAAATTTAATTGTTGCTGCCTTCCATAGTAATAGTGGTGGACAAACCGCCAATAGTGAAGATGTGTGGGGTTCTAAAACAACTTATTTAAGAAGTGTTACCGATAGTTTTAGTATTAAAATGCCAAATTCAAAATGGGAACGAAGAATGTTAACAGATGATTGGTTAAGTTATTTAAAATTAAAACATAATTTTCCTACAGAGCAAGATGAGGCAAAATCCATCGCTTTAAATTTTAAGCAAGATCAGCGTAAGATATTTTTAGAATGCAGTAATTCTCGTGTACCGTTAAAAAACATTCGCCAAGATCTGCAATTAAAATCTACTTTTTTTAGCATTTCAGAAATTAATAAAGATAGCGTGTTGTTTAAAGGAAGAGGCTATGGTCATGGCTTGGGAATGTGTCAGGAAGGCGCCATGCGAATGAGTAAATCGGGTTATACTTACATACAGATACTGAATTTTTATTATAAAAATATACAGCTAATTGACTTACACAAACTAAGTTTTTTTAAAGACGAATAGTTTCTCAATAAGATTTATTAACTTAATAGTTTAAATGAAACAATTCGAAAAAATAAAAGGTGGTTTAGTTTTTGTAGTTCTGTTTTTCAGTTTATTTAGCTATTCTCAAGACAACGCTAATTCCGATCAGGATGATGTGCTTCCTAAACGAAAAAGTAAATTTCAAACAGGGTTTTATGTAGGATCCTATTTTGCTAATAAATATTCTGCCAGCACTTATAACGGTTATGGTTTTGATTTAGATGGAACTCGAAATTCGTTTTTAAACAGTTTAATGTATCAAAAAATAGTTAATGAATATGGTTATGGCAGAGGACAGTATGATTATATTGCTGATGAATTAGGAGTAGATCAAGGACAATGGGATTTTACCGAAAGTGATATGCCGGTAAATATGAGCTACGTGCCTGCAATTATGGTTGGCTTTAATATCAAAGTGCCGGTTGATAAAACAAGTGCTTTTATATTTAATTTAAATGGCTCTAAATTAAATATTGATGGCAATTTTACCATCACCACACGCCGACCGCCAACTGCGAATCCTGCAGTTAATAACAACATTCAAACATTTGCCATTAGAGGGGTAGAGCAACGCTTATTATTTCAAATGGGATTTCAAAAACAATTTGGTGACGATGAAAAACTGAATTTTTTTGGTGAAGTTGGTTTAGTTGGTACACTTACAAAATTTGATAGGAACATGATCTACATAAATAAACTGCAAATTGATCTGATGTATTATCTTAATCAAACAGCATTTGCCGCCCCGGGACCACCACGAATTCAAGTTGGCTTTGGTGTTGGAGCCTTTGCAGGTTTAGGTGCGAATGTAAATATAAATCCAAAATTCACACTACAACTATTGTACTCTCCTTCGTACGAAAAAGTAAACATTGGCACAGGACCAAAACTAAAGCTTCAAAATGGAATTGGCTTAAGAGTGTATTATAATTTTTTATCAAAAAAGCCAAAGGCATCAAATCCGGGATAAAAGCTTACCATTAAATGAGTGCTTTTTATTCTGTAATATTTAGTCTGCAAATTGCATTTTACCTGCATTTATTTTACCTTTAAAAGATGAAAATTTCTTTAGCTAAATATTTAATTGTTTTTTGTTTTTTAGTGACTTATGGTTCCGCCAAAGCACAAGAGCCAAATGTTATTAAGATCAAAAAAGAATCTAATTTAGTAAAAGCGGTTTTTGATAATGTAGATCTAAGATTAATGGCCGTTGATAGATTTGGTAATCCGCGCGATAATCAAATTGTTTCTTACAAATTATGGATAAAGGGTAAAGGCGATGCTAAAGGTTATCAAGGCTATAGCAATAATTTAACCCCCGAAATGACAAAAGAATTAAACAAATTAAAAAAAGCTGCAAAAATTTTCTTCACAGAAATTCAGGTGAAGGATGAGAACGATCATTTACAAAAATTACCCGATGTTATAGATACCTGGTTCCCGAATTGTAAGAATTGTGATAATAAAGGAACAGGTTATTAATTTATTTTTTTGATTATTCTACTGAATAAATTGTTGAATCCATTCTAATGCATCTTCTTTATTATTAAAGAACTTTACAGGCCTTTCTGATTGGTAAAATTTTAAATAGGCGTTGGCTAAAATTTTTTGAGCCAATGAATAAATAACAAAAGCAT
>JALHPG010000128.1 GCA_022842625.1 Bacteroidia bacterium
GCCTTTGCTTGGTGTAGATGTAAATATTAAGGAAGCAAAAGGGGTTAAACTTATTGATGAGAGCGGGAAAGAATACATAGATCTTATTAGCGGAATTTCGGTTAGTAATGTTGGGCATTGTCATCCAAAAGTTTTAAGTGCCATTAATGAACAAGCACAAAAATTCATGCACTTAATGGTGTACGGTGAGTTTAATCAAAGTCCGCAGGTTAAATACGCTAAACAGTTAACCGATCTTTTACCACCACAACTAAATACGGTTTATTATACAACCAGTGGGAGTGAAGCTACGGAAGGCGCTCTGAAATTGGCTAAGCGTGTAACGGGTAGAACAGAAATTATTTGTTTTAAAAATGCCTATCACGGCAGTACTCACGGTGCATTAAGCGTAATGGGCGATGAATTTTTTAAAAATAGTTTTCGTCCCTTATTACCCGATATAAAAATTTTAGAAATAAATAATCTAAGCGATCTCGATCAAATCTCTTCAAAAACTGCCTGTGTTATTATAGAACCCATTCAAGGGGAAGCCGGTGTAAGAAAAGCAAATACTGAGTTTTTAAAATTGCTTCGTGAAAAATGCAATACACATTGTGCGCTGTTGATCTTTGATGAAATTCAAACAGGTTTTGGCAGAACAGGAAGTTTATTCGCTTTTGAGCAAGCAGAGGTTATTCCTGATATATTGTTAATGGCAAAAGGCATGGGTGGTGGTTTGCCAATTGGCGCTTTTGTTTCATCTCAAAAATTAATGGGTTGTTTAACTAACGATCCTGTACTTGGCCATATAAACACATTTGGCGGTAATGCGGTTTGTGTTGCAGCTGCAAAAGCTACTTTAGAGGTTATACTTGAAGAAAATCTAATTGCTCGTGCAAAGGAGATAGAAACATTAATTAAAATGGAACTCAAACACCCATTAATAAAAGAACTTAGGGTTTTTGGGGCATTAGGTGCTGTTGATTATGGCAATGAAGAACTCAATATGCGCATTATTAAAAGCTGTTTAGAAAATGGCGTAATAAGCGATTGGTTTTTGTTTTGCACAACAGCCATGCGAATTGCTCCTCCACTTACTATTTCTGATCAGGAATTAATAGAAGCTTTACAAAAAATTAAAATGATTTTAGATGCTATCTAATTCTAAAATTGTTATTTTTATATTATAAAATTATAATCATGGGTTTATTTGACAAATTAAAAAACGAATTTATTGATATTATCGAATGGGTTGATAGTAGCAATGATACAATTGTTTGGAAATTTCCACGTTTTCAAAACGAAATAAAAATGGGTGCAAAGCTTACTGTGCGCGAAAGTCAGGTAGCTGTGTTTATGAACGAAGGTAAAATAGCAGACGTTTTTCAACCGGGCATGTACACCCTTGAAACTCAAAACATGCCTTTGCTTTCAACCTTAAAAGGCTGGAAATACGGATTTAACAGTCCATTTAAAGCAGATATCTTTTATATTAGTACAAAACAATTTATAGATCAAAAGTGGGGAACTAAAAATCCTATCACGTTAAGCGATCCTCGTTTTGGTTTTATTGAATTAAGAAGTTTTGGTTCTTTTGCTTTTAGAGTTACCGATGGCGGTAAATTCATTAAAGAAATTGCAGGCACAAACGAAAATTTTTCTACCGAAGAAGTTGCAGAGCAATTACGAAGTATGATCGTGAGTAAGTTCTCTGATGCCTTAGGTGAAGGCAATATTCCTATCGAAAAATTAGCAGGTAATACCGATGAGTTATCTAAACTTGGAAGAGAAAAATTAAACGAAGATTTTTTAGAATATGGTTTAACTATTACCAAGTTTTTAGTTGAAAATATTTCTATGCCGGAAGAATTGAAAAAAGAAATTTTCAATTACTCGCGTTTACATGCAATTGACATGAATAAGTTAGCACAATTTAATACCGCTAACGCTATTGGCGATGCTGCAAAAAACCAAGGTTTAGGTGGAGCAGGAGTAGGCATGGGTGTTGGCATGGGTATGGGGAACATGGTTTCAAATATGATGAACAACAGCATGAATAACCAAAACCAAAATAGTATGCCACCACCACCACCAACTGTTCAATTTCATGTGGTAGTAAATGGCGCACAAGCTGGTCCGTTCACTTTACAGCAATTGCAGGTAATGGCAAGTTCGGGACAGTTAGACAGATCTAGTTTAGTATGGAAAGCAGGAATGCCGGGATGGTTGGCAGCAGAAACTCAGGCAGAGTTGGTTTCTTTATTTAATAATGTTCCTCCGCCTATTGGATAACATAATATCTTACCTTAATAGGTAGGTGTTTTAATAAAAATTAAGTTTATATTATGAGAAATGGCCAAGCAAAATACCTATTATTAATCCTATGGTTTTTTAGTTTTTTTAATGCTTTGGCTTATAATAAAACAAAGGTTTTATTTGAAGAGAACAAAGGTCAAATTATTAATGCTAAAGGAGAAAAATTAAATAACGTTTTCTTTCGCGCTAATTTACCGGGAGTTTGTATATGGATCACCGACCGTGGAATAGTTTATAATTTTTATAAAAACACAAAAAGCGATACTACAAATTCTTTAGCAATAGATCCAAATAAGAATGATAATATAACTTGGTACAGGAGCGAAATGAATTTAAAAAACGCTTCCATCTCTTTTAATAATTTAATTAAAAATAAGCAAGCCGACTTTCATTATAATTTTCAAAAAGGCATGGGCGCTCTGCCTATTCAAGCAAATTTGTTTGAGGAAATTGTTTTTGAAAATATTTATGAAGGAATTGATTGGAAACTTTACGTTGATAATAATCAAGTTAAACAGGAGTTTATTGTTAAGCCGTTTGCTAACCAAGACCTTATAGACTTAGAATACAGAACTACAGGAAAAGTAGATATTCAAAATACAAAGATCTCATTTTCAAATCCTCTTGGTGTTTTTACCGAAGGAGATCTGTTTTGTTATCAAGGTCAAAAAACAAATAATGTAAAAGCAAAATACGTTTCAACTAAGGAAATAGAATCGCTTGACGAAATAAAAATTTACACCTACCGCGTAAGGATCAAAGCAGAAAATTATGTTCATTCAAAAACTTTAATTATTGATCCAATTTTAGATTGGTCTACTTTATACGGCGGAAATGGCGATGAGGATGGGCATACCATTTTTAATGATGGAACAAACACTTGGGTGGCCGGACATTCGCTTTCTTTTAATTTCCCTACTAGTAATCCGGGTTCGCCAACGTATTTTCAAGGAAGTAATTCCGGTGGTTTTGGCGATGCATTTATTTTAAAGTTTAGTAATACCGGCAATTTATTGTGGGCAACTTATTATGGCGGTTCTTCAAACGATGAGGCAACTGCAATTTATAGTAACGGCACTCATATTTGGCTGTCGGGCTACACCGGCTCAATTGATTTTCCGGTTTTAAACCCCGGCAATGGTGCGTTTTTCTCAGGAGTAAACAGCGGCGGGATTGATGGTTTTATTTTGAAATTTAATACAAATGGTGCTCTTCTTTGGAGCACGTATTGCGGTGGTATAACCAATGATAATATTAGCGCCATTCATTGTAATAATAATGAATTATTTGTTGGAGGCACAAGTGATTCTCCAAATTTTCCGGTATTAAATTCAGGCAATTATTTTCAAAATTATGTTTCTGCAAATGATGGCTTTATTATGAAGTTTAATGCAAATAACAATTTAATTTGGAGTACTTTTTTAGGAGGTAGTGGTAATGATCTTATTAATACCTTATCAACTAATGGAAATAATTTATTTATAGGTGGCTACACTAATTCAACAAATTTTGTAACACTTAATGCAAGCACATTTTTTCAACCGGCAAATGCAGGAAGTTATGATTGTTTTGTTTCTAAATTTTCATTAAACGGTACTTTAAATTGGTCAACTTATTTTGGAGGAAATAATACTGATAGAATTAATTCTTTAACACTTAGTAATAATGCCTTGTGGGTTACGGGAATAAGCAGTTCCACAAATATGCCATTATTTAATCCCGGTGGGCCAAGCTTTAATCAAATTACAAATGTTGGATTTAGCGACGGGTTTGTTTCTAAATTTGATTTCTCAGGCAATTTACAATGGTCGAGTTATTATGGTGGTAGTTCAACAGATTTTTTAACATCGATAGCTACTGATGGTAAAAATGTTTTTGTGGGTGGTTATACAAACTCAACAAATTTGTCTACTCAAAATCCCGGTTCAGGTGGTTATTTTCAAAATACAAGTGCGGGATTTTATGATGCCATATTATTAAAATTTGATACTGCTTGCGCTTGCAAATGGGCAAGTTATTTTGGTAATAGCTCAAATGACTATATAAATGCTGTAGCTTGTAACGGCAGTAAGATCTTTGCAACAGGGTATACGCAATCCTTTTTTTTTCCAACATTAAATCCCGGAGCCGGAGCCTATTATCAAGCAACAAATGCGAATGGATTAGATTGTTTTGTTACCACATTTAAAAACTGTACAAATCCAACATTAACAGTAACCACATCACCTCCTTGTATTGGGAATCCTTTTAGTTTATTTGTTAACGGATATGCCGGGGCAACTTATCAATGGTTTGGTCCGCAAAGTTTCTTTTCTACACAACAAAACCCTACTATTAGCAATGTTACTGCCGCAAATTCGGGTAATTATTCATATATCGTATCTGTTCCAAACGGATGTGCTAATTCCGGTTTTGTTAATGTAACAATGAATGCTTCTCCAACTGTCACTATTTCGGCAATTAGTAATGTATGTGTTGGCGATTCTATTAAATTATTTACAAATGCTAATAACAACTATTCATGGTCAGGTGCGGGAAGTTTTTCGAGTACTATTCAAAACCCTATAATTGTAAATAGTTCTTCATTAAATACAGGTACTTATTCTGTAACATCAACCAATTCTTTAGGATGTTATGGCACCGCAAGTCTAAACATTAATGTAAATCCTATTCCAAGCCTTTTTGTTACAAGTAACGGAACAATTTGTGCAGGAAGCGCTATCAATTTAACAAGTAATGCTGCATCACAATATAGTTGGCAAGGACCAAACAGTTATACAAGTAACCTTCAAAATCCAACAATAGTAAATGCAACCGCCGGTAATCAAGGTTATTATGTTGTAACAATTTCTGATGCTAATAACTGTAAAAAAACAGATTCGGTTTTTGTGATGGTTAGTATTTGTACGGATTTAAATAGTAATTACATTTCTAACTCATCTTTAAGTTTGTTTCCTAATCCCGCAAAAAATTTGGTATTTATTAATGGAATTCCGGATAACTCAAGTGATTTTTTATTACTAGTTTTAAATTCGGAAGGTAAAACGGTTATTTCTCAAAAAAATAGTGAACAAATTGATATCTCTAATTTAGCAAATGGAATATATATACTTAATATATTAAAAAACAATTCCATAGTTTTTAGTCAAAAAATCATTAAAACAAATAATTGATCGTCTAAATAGTTTATTTTTCTTTTTGTTTTATAGACGAAAAAACACTCATATTTTTTTTATAGCTAATTAAGGTAGTTTCAAAAAAAAGTCAAAAATTAGAATTTCCAAATTTTACTGCTAATTGTTTTTTTTGCTTAAATCTAATTTGATTTAGTGTTTCCTAATTTGATTTAGCTTAAAATAAAACTTTATTTTTTTTTCTTTGGCATAAGCCTGAAAGTATTGATTTTATTGGTTTTCAGTCTTAGTTATTAACATTTGTTTTTATTTTGTTGATAAAAATAGTGATAATATTCGTTTTAAGATTGTTTAAATAAATACTCGCAATTAATGAGTAAAGCACGGTAAATATTGAGTTAAAGAATGCTAATAAAATCTAAAATTGTTTAGATTTGATAAACCCAAATAATAATATAGAGTTAATTATTACTTGGTATGAAATTTTTAAAATTGATAAATATTAATAAATCTAAACATGAAAAACTTTTCACCCTTAAAATTGGTTTTTTTATGCCTCATTTTTTTAATGAGTTTTACAAATGAATTAAGATCTCATTCTGTACAAATTGCATACTGTGTAGATTGTAATGGAAATTTAAGAATATTTGTAGAGCATTGGCACGGAACTGAAAATCCAAATACTACTAATATGACAATTAGTTTGAACGTAAATAACGTGATAACTACGTCAACTCAACCGCCGGCGTTTGGATTAATAAATGTTCCCTTTGGGTCTTTACCTGGATGTGTAACTCCAATTACTTCTGTTGCGGGTTGTCCGGGTTCAATGAATACTTATAATGATTGGGTTGTTTACGATTATACCGGCTTACCGGTTGGTGTACCTATTGCTTTTACAATTTTAAGTGGTAACAATGTTTTTACTCAAGATGGTTGCGGTATGTATCCTTTAACGGTTAATTTTGTTATACCACCTTCAACTAATAATGGAGCTCCTGTTACTGTTTGCTCTGGTCAACAAACGCCAATAATTAATGTGCCGGTTGGTACCACTTGGACAAATACCAATCCTGGTATTGGTTTACCGGCAAGTGGTACAGGTCCAATTAATCCTTTTACTGCTACCGGTCCGGCAACCGGTGTGATCACTTTTACAAATGGTTGTGGTGTATCAAATACAACATTAAACGTTATTCCCTCACTTGTTTCAACATTTACAAGTAATGCAACTGCAGGAGTTTGTTTAGGTACTCCGGTGTCATTTACTAATACTTCTCCTGTATCTGCAGGGTGGCAGTGGAATTTTGGTAATGGAAATACATCCACATTACAAAATCCAACTTATGTTTATCCATTACCAGGAACATATATTGCCTCCTTAACAGTAACCAGTGGTACAAATTGTCCGGGAACAAGTACTCAAGTTGTTGTGATAGATCCATTTCCTGTTCCTGCATTTACATTAACCCCCACTTGTGATAATACACCTACTGTTTCTATTATAAATAGCTCCACTATTCAAACAGGTACTTTTGGTTACAATTGGACTATGAACGGCGCCACACCTAACACTTCGTCTGCACCCGCACCAGTAATTACTTACAGTGCGGCAGGAAATTATTCAGTTGCATTAACGTTAACGTCTAATAAAGGCTGTACAAGCTCATTAACTAAAACAGTACAAATATTTCCTAAACCAACAATTTCATTTACGGCAAATCCTGTTTGTAACGGGTTTACAAGCACCTTTGTAAATACCAGTACAGTTCCTTTACCAAATACCATTACAAATTGGTTTTGGGATTTTAATAATGACAATGTTACAGATAATACAACAATGTCTCCAACCAACACTTTTACAAATGATGGTGTTTATCCTGTTGAATTAAAAGGATTAACAAATAATGGTTGCAGAGATTCTTTATTGCTTAATATTATTGTTCATGCAACACCAACAGTTGCGTTCTCGGCAGCAAATAATTGTCCGAATACTGCCATTGTATTAGGAAATACATCAGCAATAAACGCACCATCAACATTAAGTGTACATGCCTGGAATTTTGGTTTTAGTTCAACCCCTGCAACTAGCAGCTTAAGCTTGCCAACAAATGTTACCTACGGTGTTCCGGGTGTTAAAACAATTACATTAACCTTAACCAGTAATAATAATTGTACAGCCACAGCAACACAAACTGTTTTAATATATACGGCACCATCATCAACTTTTAATGCAAACCCGGTTTGTTCTGGCGCTATTACTTCCTTTACAGATCTATCAACACCAACAGGTTCTATAACTAATTGGGATTGGGATTTTGATAATAATTTAACTATTGATGCAACTACACAAAACCCTACTAATCTTTATCCTGCCTCCGGAAATCATACTGTGACTTTGATAACAACTTCTAGTAATGGCTGTAAAGACACGCTTCAAAAAACAGTAGTTGTTTATGGGCGTTCGGTAATAAATTTTGGACCTACATCTGTTTGTTACAATACACCAACCATATTTACAAATTCTACTTCAATAACAGTAAATCCAAATACTTCTGCAGTAACCAGTTATAGTTGGAATTTTGGCGCTCCGGGAGGCGGCAGTTCAACTTTACAAAATCCAATTTATACCTATACAACGCCGGCTAATGCAACTACAAACACTACCTATAGTGCAACTTTGTTTGCCACTACAGCAAATGGCTGTAAAGACTCTTTAACCCTTCCTGTAACGGTTTATAGTTTGCCGACTCCGGATTTCACTGCAGATTCTGTTTGTTTTGGTTCACCAACAACCTTAACAAATGCAAGTAATTTAAATGGCAATCCTCTTTTTATTTATTCATGGGATTTTAATGCAGATAATGTTTCCGATCTGTCAAATAATGCACTTTCATCTACTCATACATTTACAAACTGGGGCAACAATAGTGTTATTTACACGGTATTTACATCACCAAATGGTGGTTTGTTAACCTGCAGTGATAAAATCACAAAAAATGTTTGGGTTCATCCTATACCAGTCTCACAATTTAATTTTACCAATAGATGTATAGATGCCCAACCTAATTTAATGAATGGTTCTCCGTCAAATATTTCAGTTGGCACAATTGCCAATTACGCATGGAATTACGGAAATGGAAATACCAACTTAATAAACCCTGGTCCTGCAACTTCATATAGTTATAACTTAGCCGGCAATTACGTTGTAACATTAACTGTAACTTCGTTAGCAGGTTGCAGCAATACATCCTCTCAAACTGTAGAAGTTTGGGAAAGACCATACGCTAATTTTTCATACTCTAAAGTGTGTGCAGGAAAACAAACTACAGTAAAAGGAAATCAATTACCTACTAGTGCCCAAATTGCAACATACCAATGGGATTTTAATAACACGCTTGCAAATATTGAGGCTACTGGTGCACAGGTAACATATACATTCAATTCAGGAGGTTTAACGCCAATTAATTTAATAGTTACTTCTATTAAGGGCTGTACTAACACTATTCCCGGAAACTTATATATCAATTATAATCCAAAACCAAATTTTTACGCGCCAAAGCGTTCCGGCTGCACCGATCTTTGTATATCAATTTTGGATAGCACCGAAGTATTAACGGCTCCGGGAAAATTATCTGCATGGGAGTGGAGTTTTGGAAATAATTCATTTAATAATACTAATCTTCCAAACACTCAATATACTTGCTACACTAATTCTTCTAATTTAAGTACTTTAGATTACAGCCTTAAATTAATTGTAAGAACCGATAGCGGATGTGTAGATTCTATTTTTAAATTAAATTATATAAGGGTATTTCCAAAGCCAGTAGCTGATTTTGAATGGAAGGGCGATGATGGAAATCTATTAACCCCGGTAATTGCATTTCAAAACACATCTATAGGTTATAATAAGTTTAGTTGGTATTATAACGATGGTGTAAATGTTACAGATTCTGTTAATCAAAACCCTAAGCATTATTATAAAACAGATATAGCACGTAATTTTAATGTATTCTTAGCTGTTAGAAACCAATATGGTTGTAAAGATACTATTAGTAAATATGTTGAAATTGGACCAGAATATACTTTTTATTTACCAAATACCTTTACACCTAATG
>JALHPG010000129.1 GCA_022842625.1 Bacteroidia bacterium
ACGATCTTGAAAGCGGAAGGAATTTTAATACTTACGAAGTAATCAGTGGGGCGCCAATTGTAATTATTGGAAAGGATATTGAAAAAACATTATTTGGCGAGAATAATAGTGCACTTGATAAAACCATTAAAATTGGCGCATCGCGTTATAAAATAATAGGTGTTTTAAAAAGCAAAGGAAACAGCGCAGGATTTGGTGGCGATAAGCTTTGCATTATTCCCTTAACCAATGCAAGGCAATACTTTGGTAATGATAATATGAGTTTTACAATAAATGTTTTAACCAAAAACAGTGCTCTATTGGATAATATCTTAAACGAAGCAAAAGCAACATTCAGAAAGATCAGAAAAGTGCCAACCACCGGCGTAGATAATTTTGATATTGTAAAATCAGACAACCTGGCCACTTTATTAATAGGTAATTTGCAAAAAGTAACTGCCGGCGCAACCATTATTGGTTTAATAACTTTGCTTGGAGCTGCCATTGGCTTAATGAATATTATGTTGGTAAGTGTTACAGAGCGCACACGCGAAATTGGTGTAAGAAAAGCATTAGGAGCCACTCAAAACGCCATTAAATCTCAGTTTTTAATTGAGAGCGTTGTAATATGTGTTATGGGAGGATTGATAGGAATTTTGTTTGGAATTATAATCGGTAACGTGATCAGTTTTGCTTTGGACACCGGCTTTTTTATTCCTTGGTTTTGGATAATTATGGGCGTAATAATTTGTGTTACGGTTGGTTTATTAAGTGGCTTTATTCCTGCTAAAAGAGCCTCTAAACTTGATCCAATTGATAGTTTAAGATTTGAGTAATTGATTAAAAACTAAAAATTCTAATTCCCAAAACTTACTGCAATAATTTGGATCTTCCTTTCAGAAGCAGCATTTGGATTGTAAACAGAGTTACGTTTATCTTTTAGATCATCACTAACTTTACTGGCAACCAACTCCCCTATCTCCACATCTTCAAAAATAATTTTACCCTCGCCCGGTGTTTGGTTATTAAAATACTTTACAAAAAAGCCATTTTTAGTTTCGGTAAAATAATTACGTAAACTGCTAATTCTTCGTTTTGCTAAATTCACATTATAGTCTGTACTCGCCAACGGACTGCAATATCCTTTCATGGTAATTTTTACAGTTTCGCCATTTAGTAATACCTTTTTTAACAGGTCCGAAAATTTTCTAAGATCGTCCATTCCCGCATCAACACTATCTGTAAAGAAATTCTCGATTTTATTAGTGGCTTTTTCTTTTTGTTCTCCCTCTAAACCTTTTGGAAATTCAGTAACATATTGCGGTACTAAAACCTTGTATTCGTTATAAGTTGCTTCGTAGGTTTTTGTGGTAGTAATGTTTTTTGTTTTTGGATCGGGCTCATCATTATGAAAATATAAAGTTAGCGGACATAATAATTTCATTTGTCCTTTTGCTATTTCCATTGTATCAATAGGTTTAGCAGGTACATTTAAAGGCTCAATACTAAATCGGTAAATATCATTACAGCAATTTAATTTATTTTCAAAATATGAGCCTACTCTGTTACTTGATAGATAAGCACGGTCTCTGCTTTTGTTAACCGAATAATAAATATCGTTATAGCTGCTGTTTATAGGGTAACCTGCGTTTTGTGGTTCTAAAAAGGTAGAATCTTTAAACTCACTTTTAAAAATATCAAAACCTCCTAAGCCTTTGTGATAAGTGCTGCTAAAGTATAAGGTATTTCTTTCGTTAACATACCAAGGTGTAATATCATCATCCGGTGTGTTCACTTTTTTTCCTGCATTTTTAGGAGTTTCATAAGTTCCGTCCGCGTTTTTAAAACTATACCAGATATCTAAATTACCTTCCCCACCAACACGGTTACTGGCAAAAAATAATACAGGTTTACCGTTGATCTCTCCAAAACTTGGCTGTGAGGTATTTACACCTTTTTGATTTACAGGTTCTGGCATACGCTCTAAAGGTTGCCATTTATTATTTACGTAATTACTTACATACAATTCGCAAATATATTCACTTGCGTTTTTTGGCTTACAGCGCGACACGATCATTTGTTTGTAATCATTGCTAAAACAGGTATTGGCATTATGCAAATACGTGGCGTTAATATTGGTATCTAAAGCCTTTACTTTTTGCCACTTCATCATTTTCATATCTGACTTGTAAATTTTATTGAAACTTACATCGTTGGCATCTTTTTTTGAAGCATTTTTTAAGGAAGAAAAATAAAGCGTGCTGTCTTTTTCAAAGGCAGCATACTCACTAACCTTACTATTTATAGTTGTATCTAAATGCTCTAATTTAGGACTTACGGGGCTTTTAATAAGAATTTGTGCAAGATCACAGGCATCAACTTCAAGCAAAGATTTTTTAATATAATAGTCGAAATTAATTTTCTGACTTTTCTTTTTTGTTTTCGAAAATTTAGTGAACCATTTTTTAGCCTCTTTATATTGACCTTTGCTTTTAAGCATTTGCCCTATCCAATAAAAAGCCAAGGGATATTTTTTACCATTATCAATATAAGCCACTTTATTGTATAAACGAAAAGCAATATCAATATCAAAATTTAATCTGCTGGCTTCGGCATAGTTATACTGCAAGCTTATTTCACTGCTATCTCTATAATACAAACGGTTGTAACATTGTGCCGCACTATACCAATCTTTATTAGCCATTGCTGCATCTGCCTGCAATTGCACCATACGATTAGACTGACCAAAATTTGAATTAACGGCAACAAATAAAAAAAACAATATGAGAAGATGGTTCTTTTTCACGTTACATAAATACAGGACAAACCCTTTTTTTAACAAAATTACTTGGCTTACGAGAAATAACGTAATTAACAAAAATCTCAAAAGCACCTCTGCGATTAGTTGCTGCGGTAAATTTACTGGTGTTAATATCGTAAGCAATTCCACTCTGTAATGTTTTGTGAGTGTAGCCAAATCTAAAAACAACAGCATCTCTAGCTCTTAAACACAATCCGGCTAAAACAGCTTTATTATCGTCTTTATTAAAATAATATTTAAGAGAGCTGTGCGGAATTATCTCATAATTTTTTGCCTGTTTAGAAATAAGCGCTTCAGCAATTACATCTACTTTTTGATTGATCGGTGTTGAATAACTTAAATAGTTGGTCATTTTAAAATCCAATTTACTTAACTTGTTACCTTGATAGGTAATTACAGGACTTGTAAGGTGATGAAAACCTAAACCTACAGTAAACCTGTGTTTATTATCTAAAATATATTGAATGCCTGTACCTAAATTAACATCGGCATAATTATATTTTGTCCAGTCAAAATTTTCACCGCTGGCTGTTGTTTTATTGTAATTTACACCGTCAAACTGACTATCAAAGGTCATTTTATCATAATCAAAACCAACCTGACACCAGCCTAAATTCATACCAAGTGTAAATAGCAATGTGCTATCGGGTTTTCCTAAAAAAATGTAAGAACCATTAGCATATAATTGTGTAGTACCGTATCTTGAATCCCCTGCTTTATCGCTGTTAAAAACCAACCCAACGCCAACCATATCCTTTACCAATTGCTTGGGCTTTATGCGCGCCTCACCATTCATACTAAAAGTTGAGTAAGGAACGGGCACTGCTTGCCACTGACTGCGGTAGATAGCACCAACTCTAAAATCACCGTTAAAAAGACCGGTAAATCCGGGAGTTAGATTAAGTAAAGAGCCGTTAAATTGAGAAAAGTGGATGTCTTGTCCGAAAGAGACCTTAAACAAAAAAATTGTCCAAAATAGATATGAAATATGCTTTTTTATTGAATTTTCTTTGTCTTAAAAATACAATTATTTCGAATAATAAACAAAGCTTTGTTTCCTATGTTTAATTATTAAATTTGTACCTCAATTTTAAAACACTATGGCAACTGACAATTTTCAAGCTCACGATTATTATTTAATGGATGAGCTATTAACTGATGAACATAAATTAATTAGAGAAACCGCCCGTGCTTGGGTAAAAAAGGAAGTAACTCCAATTGTTGAAGAGGCTTGTCAAACAACCACCTTCCCAAAACAATGGATAAAAGGTTTAGCTGAAATTGGGGCATTTGGTCCTTATATTCCTGCAGAATACGGTGGTCCGGGATTAGACCAGATATCATATGGTTTAATAATGCAAGAATTAGAACGCGGCGACAGTGGTTTACGCTCTACTGCTTCGGTACAAAGTTCATTAGTAATGTATCCAATCTATGCTTACGGTAGCGAAGAACAAAAGAAAAAATACTTACCAAAATTGGCGGCCGGTGATTTGATGGGTTGCTTTGGTTTAACAGAGCCAGATCATGGAAGTAATCCAAACGGAATGATCACCAATTTTAAAGATAAAGGCGATCATTATTTATTAAATGGAGCTAAAATGTGGATCAGTAATTCCCCATTTGCTGACATTGCAATAGTTTGGGCAAAAGATGAAACCGGAGAAATTAGAGGATTGATAGTTGAAAGAGGAGATCCTGGTTTTACAACTCCAGAAACACATGGTAAATGGAGTTTACGCGCAAGTGCAACAGGTGAATTAGTTTTTGATAATGTAAAAGTTCCTAAAGAAAATTTATTACCAAATGTAAAAGGTTTAAAAGGACCATTAGGTTGCTTAAACAGCGCACGTTTTGGAATTGCTTGGGGTGTTATTGGTGCGGCAATGGATTGTTATGATAGCGCTTTGCGTTACAGTAAAGAGCGTATACAATTTGGTAAACCAATTGGTGCTTTTCAGTTAACACAAAAAAAATTAGCTGAAATGATCACTGAAATTACTAAGGCGCAATTATTAACTTGGCGTTTAGGAGTTTTAAAGAACGAAAATCGTGCTACTCCTGCTCAAATAAGTATGTCTAAGCGTAATAACGTTAACATGGCATTACAAATTGCTCGCGAAGCTCGTCAGATACATGGTGGAATGGGTATTACAGGTGAATACCCTATTATGCGCCACATGATGAATTTAGAAAGTGTTATTACTTATGAGGGAACGCATGACATTCATTTATTAATAACCGGAATGGACGTTACAGGCTTTAACGCTTTTAGTTAGATCTTAAAATAATTAAATAAAAAAGGGGAATCAAATTGATTCCCCTTTTTTTGTGCAGTTAAAACTGGTTGTTATTTTGTAACAACAATTTTCTTACTAATAACTTGTGAGTTATTTTTTGAAACTATAAAATAAATTCCAGAAGATAAGTCAGACACTGAAGTATTGTAATTATTAGCTTCAGTTAGAGAAACTGTTTTTACAACTTGTCCAAGATTATTAATTACGTTTAAAGTAATTTCAGAAGTTGCACTAATAGTAAATAAACCGCTGTTTGGATTTGGATAAACTACTAAAGCATTATCAGAAAAAGTATTTTGAGCAATTCCTGTACAAGCAGAAACTGATTGTGATATAACTGATGAAGCTGAGCAACCATTTGCTGTACCGGTAACAGTATAAGAAGTAGTTACTGATGGTGTTACTGCTATTACTGAAGTTGTGGCAGTTGTGTTCCATGAATAAGTTGCAGCACCAGTTGCAGTTAAACTAACTGTTTGACCTGAACAAATTAATGAATTAGAAGTATTTGCAGCTACAACAGGAGTTGGTGTAACAGAAACACTTTGTGCTGTAGCCGAACCTGTACAAACGCTGTTTGATGGGATTACAGAGATTGTAGAGTTAGCCGAACCAAATAATACAGTTACTAAAGAACCCGTTCCGGTAACAGTTGCATTTGAAGCAGACCAAGCATAACCGGTTGTGTTAGTTGAACTAATAGCTGCGAACGTATAAGAATTATTTGAACAAGCTAATGAGCCACTAGTAATAGAGCTAACTGCAGGAGGAGTGGCCGAACTGATAGCCACTGTAGAACTTACACCATTATTAGATAAAATATTATCTACTTGCTGAGAGTTAGTAATATTTGCAAAGGCAGAAATAGTTTGATTGGTTACACTAACATTTCCGTTTAAAACTAATACTGCAGTTGAACCATTACTGATTGAAGGAATATTCCACCAACCTGAAGATGCTGAATAAGTTCCGGCAGTTGCAGTACTACCTGTTAAGTTAAATACAGCGGGTAAAGCGGTATTTACAACAACGTTCGAAGCAGTGCTTGGTCCGTTATTAGTTACAGTTACTGTATACGATACATTGCTGTTTACGCATAAGCTGCTAGATGAAGCTACCATTGAAACAGCAAGTTCAGCTGTTTGAGTAGGAACTGCACCAAAAACCATTACACGGTTCATATCACGCCCATTTACAAATAAACGACCATTTATATCAAACCAAATACCATAAGGACTTTGCATTGATTGAGCTGAAACCCCACCATTAAAAGGAGTTGTAGAAGTAAAATTTGGTTGTCCTAAAACAACATCTGCATTAGTACCATTTGAAGTTGGAATACTGTTATAGATCATTACCCTGTTATTAGAGTATTCTGCAATGGCTAGTTTTCCATCGGGAGCACAAGTTACACCAATAGGATAGTTTGCAAGACTTTGAGAAACACCCGGAGTGTTTGAAGTAAAATTAGGCTGGCCAATTACAACATTTGCCGCTGCACCATTAGTAACCGGAATAGAATTATAAACTAAAGTTCTATGATTTAGGTGATCGGCAAATAATAACTGTCCGGTTTGAGACATTGAAAGATACCATGGATGATTGATTGCAGTTGCTGAAACACCTGCGGTAGTGTTTGTGAAATTGGTTTGACCAATAACAACATCTGCAGCAGCGCCATTTGAAGTAGGAATTGTATTATAAATTAATACGCGATTGTTTTGATAATCCGAAATTAATAATTTTCCGTTTGGCGTAACTAACACGCCGGTAGGGTAGTTTAAGCTACTTGCAGATACTGGAGCGGTAAGACTTGAAGTAAAGTTAGATTGACCAATAACTACATCAGCATTTTGCCCATTAACAGTGGGTATTGAATTCCAGATCAAAACACGATTATTTCCGGCATCAGCAACAATTAACTTTGTGCCATCTGGTGAAAAAGCGATTCCTTCGATATAACTAGTAGAATTTTGCGTACAACCTGTACCTGTTGTAATAAAATTTGGAACACCAATCGCAACGTTTGCATTTGTTCCGTTTGCTGTAGGAACAGTATTCCAAATTAAAACACGGCGAGCACTTTGGCTTCCGCAAGCTAAAACACCTTGACTGCTAATTGCAGAACTTGTTGTGCCATACAATGTGTTTTGATTAACTAAAGTACTATTAGTCGTAAAGTTTGCCTGACCAATAACTAAGGTCGCGTTTTGAAAATTGGTGAAAGTTTGTTGCGCATAAGAAGACGCAGCACCAACACCCAAAAGAAAGGTTAAATAGATTTTTTTCATTTTTATTTTTTTTAAATTTTTATTAAAGATAAAAAAAAATCCCGAACCAATTATTTGATTCGGGATATAGTTTGATGAGAATTCGGTATTATACGTATCCGAAAACTTTTTTCTTGGTTTTATTTTTATGCGTCCACTCTACTTTCCAGCCATAAGGACAAGAATTAGCTCCTGCGGTAACAGCATTACCACTTTTATCAACACTAAACAAAACGTTTAAAGAAAAATCTTTGTCGGCAACTTTAATATTTACTTCACCTTGAACCGGAGCCCACCAGCCGCATGTCCAGTTCCATAAAATTGGGGTAGTAACCTGACTTGTAAAAGTATCTCCATCACGAGTAGTACCGTAATTTTCAAGACCGCTTAAATTTCCATCACTTCCAATGCCTTCACCGGTACAAGTTAAAATCCCTCCAGGTAGAGAATAGGTAAAACGACGGTTAATGTTATATACCGCTGTTTTATCACCATCAAAAGTTACATTTAAATTAGTTCCTGTAACAGAAGTAGCCAAGCTTGCCTGTGTTTTAACGATCAATAATTCCCACCACGATCCGCCGGTTTCGTTAGTTAAAAATTGTGTTCCGTTTAACTCAATACTTTTTCCATCAGAAGCACGGGTAACTTTATAAGCCAAATAATCAACCTTTAAAACACAGCCGGCATCTTTCCATTTTTTTGTTGGATAATTTTGTATAGTTAAACGTATAGAACCCGTTCTTGTACGATTACTTACAGTGGTGCCGTTATAATTTATTTTAATTGTACCCATATATGCGCCGGTTGTGTCAACTGTATAACCCGCAGCATTGATACCAAGTGCTTTTTGAATAGCTGCGCTTTGGGAGCCGTTTATAGTTCTTCCGTGCAAAAAATTATTATTTCCTGCTTCGGTATTAATTTCGTTATTGGCAAGATCATTTTCTGTTTGAACGTTGCGGTTATCGGCTGAAGATTGACCATCTTCCTCTTTAAAGGCCTTACTTTTTTTACAACCTGTAAATAATACAGCACTTGCTAACATTACAAGGCTTAATGAATAAATTAGTCTGCTTTTTTTCATATTATTTGTTTTAATTTTTAATTTGACTGAAGATCTTATTAAAAGTTTAATTAAAGATATAAAAATGTTGGAAAAAGAAATTAATGAAATTGTTAATTTTTAATAGTTTAAACTTACCAATTCTATAAATTTAAGGCTTTTTAGGTCAACTTTAGATAGATCTGAAACAGGATTGTTTAATTGATACAACGCTTCTATTGGAAAGCCCCCTTCAACCTTTGTTAAACCTCGAGTTTTTGGTTTTAAAAAAAATTGGCCGGTTTTATCAATTAATTCATCATTTATTATAACAGAATAAACCACCACGTCATCAAATAACAAATATTTATTTGTAATGGTAGCATTAACCGGTTGGTTTAAATAGCTATTTGTTTTGTGAACCGGACAAATTAGGATGCTTTTATCTATATATTTTGTTGGAATATGCTCGAGTGTATTTTCTCCCCTAATTTTTAACGGCCAATTTAAAAAGGGGATCATTAGATCTTCATCGTTGTTTTTAGTGATATAAAAAGGAAGTTGGATTTTAATTTCGAAATACTTTAGTTTATATATTTTAAAACGACTTGCCCTTAACATCACCACCCAAAATAAAAAGCCATCAGACAATAAAGCAACAAGAAAATTTGAAATAGACGATCTAAAATCAGAAACTATGATATTATTAATAAAGGTTATTATAATAGTTATTGCATACCAGACAAATAATCTATAAAATATGTTATCGGTATAATTTATTTTACTGTAATCAAAAAACTTTGAAAAATTATTGGCGTTATTAAGCATTTGTATCCAAAAATTTATTCCTACAAGGAAAATAAAAATAGAAATAAATGCTGTAAAATGCCCTAAAAAATTATCCATTAAAAAGAAATCAAATAAGCCATGAGAGGCTACAGCTAATGAGGTAAACACAATTATATTAAGAAATTGATATCCTTTATTAAATACCTTAGATCTATAAAACCCATATACAATTAATGTAGTGTTAATAATGTGTTCGAGTGAAGAATAAAACGTTCGCGGTGTTATAATTCTAATACCATAAAGACTGAAATATTTAAAATTTTCGATCATTGA
>JALHPG010000130.1 GCA_022842625.1 Bacteroidia bacterium
CAATCTTCAAATTTTTTATTTAAGATCTCGGATTGTTGTTTTAGATCTAAATCGCTTACTGAAATTAAAAGTTCTTCTAAAGCTTTATGTTTGAATTTTTTTCCTTTTGGTCCGCCAAACTGATCGGCATAACCATCCGTAAATAAATAAAGCGTATCTCCTGGTAGATAATTTATTTCGCGTAAAGTAAACGACTCATTTTTCTCTCCTTTACCAACCGGCATTTTATCTGCTGCTAAAACAGTAAGCGTTTTATTACGAATTAATATCGGCTTGGTGTTTGCCGCAACGTAACTAAACTTTTTATTGGCTTTATCAAAACATACCAAAGTACCATCAAATCCATCGCTTTGCCCCTCTTTACTGATACCTGACACTAACTCTTTTCTCACGTAATTAAAAATTTCGTTTGGCGAAAAAATATTTTTCTCATTAACAGCCTCGTTTATAAAATTTAAATTTAGCAAACTCATAAAAGCCCCCGGCACACCATGACCGGTACTATCACACACTGCAAAATAAAATTTATTATCTTTTTGTTCGCTCCAATAAAAATCACCACTTACAATATCTTTTGGTTTAAATAAAATAAAATGATCTTTTGTTAGTTGTTCGATATCATTCTGCGATGGTAATAAAGCGGCTTGTATTTTACTGGCGTAATTTATACTGTCAGTGATCTCTTTATTTTTTTCTTCTATTTGCGAAAAGGCTTCTTTTAATTCAAAGGTGCGTTGATCTACTTTTTGTTCTAAAACCAGTTTTTCTTTTTGAAGTATTTTTTCTCTCGATCTTATAAATAAGAATACAAAAAATAATGCGCTCACAAAACAAAGGGCATAAAACCACATGGTATTCCAAAATGGCGGGGTAATAGTAAACACAAATGTTTGCGGTGTTGTATTCCAAAGCCCGTCGTTATTGCAGCTTTTAACCATAAAGGTATAGGTGCCCGGAGGAATACTTGAATAATCGGCATCGGTTTTAGGTGCAGGCGGACTCCAATCTTTATCTAATCCCTCTAATTTATATTGATACAAAACTTTATCAGGAGCCACTAAATTAATCCCAATAAAACTAAAGGTTAAGTGATTTTTTTGGTAAGGTAAGGTCAGATCAAGGGGTAAATTATTTTTATCAATACCTTTACTATACACAGACCAATCGGGAATTTGAAAGAATAATTTTATATCTGTAATGTATGTTTTTGTGGGACTTGTATTTGTATTATTTAATTGCGGATCAAAACAAAATAATCCTTTATCTGTTGAGGCCCAAATACTACCTCTACTATCGTTACAAAATAACATGGCACCTAATCCTAAAATACCATGTTCTTTACCAAATTGTTTGAAACTGGATTTCCAATTATTTTGGTTTTTCAAGGAGTAACAAGCCATGCCCTTAGCTGTTCCAAAATAAATTATTTGATCTTGAATAATGATCGAATTAATATATTCAAGCATTTGATTCTCTTTGCAAATTACTGAGTCTGTAAATTTAATTTTATTATCGTTTAACAATTCGAATTTATACAAGCCTCTATTGTTAACACCCACCCAATAATTACCGTTTGCATCCTGCCCTATTGCCGTTGCACCCTCTTTAAAAAAACCGTTCTTGTTATTAAAAGAAGTAATTTTATTATTTTGAAACAAGCAAATTCCAATCATTTCGTTTAATAACCATAAATTTTGTTTTTTGTCTCTAAATAATTTGGATATTCTGGCGAATCCATTTAATTTTTTGGTTTCAAAAATTTCTTTTTTACCCGAAGAAATTTTCAATAGACCACGGTCGTCTGTGCCAATAAAAATATCCCCTTGCTCATTTATATCTACATCAAATCCTGCAAGGCTATCAATTTCTGATATTTTATCGTTAATAATTTTATAACCTTTTCCTAAGTATCCCATACACCAAATTTCCTTACCATTTGGATGGGCAAATAGTTTTACTATTTGAGATAATTTTTTACCGTTACACTCGGTTATGTTATTTAATTTTCCTGAAACCGGATCGTATGATGAAACAGATATATCAGTAGCAACCCAAATTTTTTTATCTACTCCTTCTAAAACGCTTGCAATATTGTTACTTGGTAAACCGGCTTTTTCAGTAATTCTAGTAAAACTTTCGTTAGAGTATTTAAATAAACCTGCCCCCCAACTACTAAACCACATATTACTATTTCTATCTTCGTAAACACCCCAATATGTATTAAAAGCCAAACCTTCTTTGGTTGAAAAATTAATAAAATGTTTACCGTCGAATTTATAGACACCTCTTTCCCAGGTTGCAACCCATACATTGCCCTGTTTATTTTTGGTCATACCTAAAGTGCCACTTCCTAAATCAATAGTACCAGTTGAAACTCCATTCTTATAGCTTCGTATTGGCTGCAGCCATCCGTTAAACCACTCAACCCCATCCGGTAATTCAACCATTTGGTATGCCGCGGTTGTCATATCATTATACCTTACCAATGAGTCATTTTTTATATAAAAACAACCGTGTTCGCACCCTGCAATTATTTCACCTTTTTTATTTTTCCAAACATCTCTAAACATAACTTGCTCTACGTTTAGATCTGGTTTGTAAACTTTAATTAATGGGTTTTTAAGGTTATTTGGGTCAATATGAACAAGACTGTTGTTTTCAGACAACCACAAGGTTCCATCTTCAAATTTTGAAATAGACCTAATTGCCCATTGTGGAAAGTTAAAAGCACTATCGAACCTAATTATCTTATTATTTATTAATACGGCTAAGCCTTTTCCGGTTCCAAACCAAATTCCGCCATTATTATCTTCGCAAACAGAAAACACCATCGAATTTGGCAAACCATCTTTTTTTCTGTAGTTTTTAAAATTTATCCCATCAAACCTACTTACTCCTTTTGGCGTGCAAGCCCATAAATATCCTTTACTATCCTCGTAAACTTTAAAAACATTATTATCTAACAACCCTTCTTCTGCGCCATAATGAGTAAAATTATACTCCTTACCGGCTTGCACTATTTTTTGAGCAAAATAACAATTGCTAAAAACAATAAGTAATAGTAAAAGTAGCCGTGATTTTTTAAGCATTTTTTGTATTTATATTTTCGTAAAGATAATTTTTTATTCGAATAACCCACAGTATATCAAGCTTATCTGAACGAAATTTGATTTTTTAGGAATGTTTTTGTTAGAATAAATTCACAAAAACAAAGCATGATATTTTCAAATTACACAATAATTCTATACATTAGAAGTCTATAATTACATTAACAAAAATCAATAACTTATATTATGGCATTTGACATTGAAATGATCAAGGAAGTTTACAAGAACCTTCCTGCAAAAGTAGAAGCAGCGCGCAAACTAGTTGGCCGCCCACTTACACTTACCGAAAAAATATTATACGCGCATTTACATGCCGATCAAAAACCGGCAAGTTTTGAAAAAGGAAAATCATATGTTGATTTTGCTCCGGATAGAGTTGCCATGCAAGATGCAACAGCTCAAATGGCGCTATTACAATTCATGCAATCGGGTCGCCCTAAAGTGGCTGTGCCTTCTACCGTGCATTGCGATCACTTAATTACTGCTAAAAATGGTGCAGCAACCGATCTATCATTCGCTAATACCGAAAGTAAAGAGGTGTTTGATTTTTTAGGTTCTGTTTCAAATAAATATGGTATCGGTTTCTGGAAACCGGGTGCAGGTATCATTCACCAAGTTGTTTTAGAAAATTATGCTTTCCCCGGTGGAATGATGATAGGTACCGATTCTCACACTGTTAATGCAGGTGGTTTAGGAATGATCGCTATTGGTGTTGGTGGAGCTGATGCTTGCGACGTAATGGCAGGCTTAGCTTGGGAATTAAAAATGCCTAAATTAATTGGTGTTAAGTTAACCGGAAAATTAAACGGTTGGACTGCTCCAAAAGACGTTATTTTAAAAGTAGCAGGTATCTTAACCGTTAAAGGTGGAACTGATGCTGTTGTTGAATATTTTGGCGAAGGCGCTACATCAATGAGTTGTACCGGTAAAGGAACAATTTGTAACATGGGTGCAGAAATTGGTGCTACCACTTCTACATTTGGTTATGATGATAGCATGAGCCGTTACTTAAAAGCTACCGGTCGTGCTGATGTTGCTGCTTTAGCTGATACAGTAAAAGAACATTTAACTGCAGATGCTGATGTATATGCAAACCCTTCAAAATATTTTGACCAAGTAATTGAAATTGATCTTTCAACGCTTGAGCCACATGTTAACGGACCATTTACTCCGGATTTAGCTACACCTATTTCTAAATTAAAAGAAGCAGCTTTAGCTAACGGATGGCCAACTACTATTTCTGTTGGTTTATTAGGTTCATGTACTAACTCATCTTACGAAGATATTTCTCGTGCAGTGAGTATAGCAAAACAAGTTTCTTCAAAAAATTTAAAATCAAAAGCAGAATATTTAATCAATCCGGGATCGGAACAAATTCGTTACACGATTAAACGTGATGGATTTTTAGATGTGTTCGATCAAATTGGTGCTAAAGTATTTACTAACGCTTGCGGACCATGTATTGGTATGTGGGACAGAATGGGTGCAGAGAAACAAGAGAAGAACACCATCATTCACTCATTTAACAGAAACTTTGCTAAACGTGCCGATGGAAATCCAAACACATATGCATTTGTTGCGTCTCCTGAAATTGTAACAGCAATGGCTATTGCGGGCGACTTAACCTTTAACCCTTTAACTGATTTCTTAACTAACGAAAAAGGTGAGAAAGTAAAATTAGATGCGCCAAACGGAGACGAATTACCATCAAAAGGTTTTGCAGTTGAAGATGCAGGCTACCAAGCTCCTGCGGCAGACGGAAGTAAAGTAACTGTAAATGTTGCGCCTACAAGCAGCCGTTTACAATTATTAGATCCATTTACTGCATGGGAAGGTGTTGACTTAAAAGGATTAAAATTATTAATTAAAGCAAAAGGTAAATGTACAACTGACCATATTAGTATGGCCGGCCCATGGTTAAAGTTCCGTGGACATTTAGATAATATTTCTAACAACATGTTAATTGGTGCAGTAAATTTCTTTAACGAGAAAACTGATACTGTAAAAAATCAATTAACAGGCGCTTATGATTCGGTACCAAAAGTACAACGTGATTATAAAGCTAAAGGAATTGGTTCTATTGTTGTTGGTGACGAAAACTACGGTGAAGGTTCATCACGTGAGCACGCTGCCATGGAGCCTCGTCATTTAGGTGTACGTGCGGTTTTAGTAAAATCGTTTGCACGTATTCACGAAACTAACTTAAAGAAACAAGGTATGTTAGGATTAACATTTGCTAATAAAGCAGATTACGATAAGATCCAGGAAAACGATACGATTGATATTTTAGGATTAACTTCATTTGCACCCGGCACACCGTTAACCGTTGTGTTAAACCATGCAGATGGAAGTTCTGACGAAATTAAAGCTAACCATACTTATAACGCTCAACAAATTGAGTGGTTTAAAGCAGGTGGTGCCTTAAACATTATCAGAGCTAACGTAAAAGCTTAATTCACGCGTCTCCCGATAGCTATCGGGAGCGAGGCACGAAGCAATCTCAAACACAGCTTGAATATCTTATAAAAAGCCCATCAGAAACGATGGGTTTTTTGTTTCTCGTCATTGCGAGGAACGAAGCAATCTCAAACGCAGGTTGAATATATTATTAGAAAGCCTCTAGTCCTGATAGCTATCGGGACTAAGAGACTATTTTATTATATTTATAAAATGAAAAACATCAGTAAATACTTTGTTATTTTTCTAATTCTATTCAGCCTAATAGCCGAATCGTGTAAAACACGCAAGGATTGCGGCGGAAGAAGAAAGAGGAAAATAAAAACCCAAATGGGTGGTTATATGTAAAAGCTTTGTTTTATTTATTAGAAATGAAAAGTTTATACTTAATATTATTATTTCTCCTCGCCTCTATCATTTTTAAGGCACAAGTAACTCAAGATTCTATTCCTAAACATTACGAACTTAATCGTCCGCAATACAATGCATGGAATATAGTTTACCAGGAATGGATGACAAAAGAATACGGCAAAATTTTAAAGGAAAATAATTTAAAAATGAATTGCGGTACTTGTGTAAGTGTTTTTATGAATGCTGTAATTACAATTGACAGTTTGGGAAAATTAAAAGAATACAAAGTAATTACCGCAAAAAAATGCGGGGCCTCATTTACAAAAAAACTAGAAGAACGTTTTATGCAATGGTTCTTTTCATTTAAATTCCCAATAGAACTTTATAATAGCAAATTTGAAGTGAAACTTGGCACAGGGCTTAAATGCTAAAAAAAAGCTTATGAAATTAGTGACAATTAATTGAGAATATCCAAACTCCCTAACCCTTCTCTTACAACAATAATTTCATCGCCGCTGCAATCAATTACCGTTGAGGCATAAATATTGCCAAAACCACCGTCTACCACAATATCTACTTTCTTTTCGTATTCGTTATGGATCACTTCAGGATCAGAAAAATATTCTAAAATATCATCGCTCGAATCATGTAAACTTGTTGATATAATGGGATTACCAAGCTGTTCAACAATTTCTTTACAAATTAAATTATCGGGCACTCTTATCCCTATTGTGTCTTTATTTTGCTTTAAAAGCTTAGGAACATTTTTATTGGCTTCTAAAATAAAAGTATATGGTCCGGGCAAAGCCTTTTTCATTATTCTAAAAATATGATTTGGAATCGGCTTTGTAAATTCAGATAAATGGCTCAGGTTAGAACACACAAAAGAAAAATTAGCTTTCTCTAATTTTATTCCCTTCAGCTTGCAGATTTTTTCTAATACTTTAGGTTGTGTAATATCACCACCTAAAGCATAAACAGTATCTGTAGGATAAATAATGATACCGCCGTTTTTTAAACAGTTTACAATTTCTGCAATTGATTTTTCGGGTATGTTCTTATCGTTGATCCGTATTAGCACAGCATAAAGTTACTAAAATCCATCCAATTTGTTAAAGCCCAAAAAAGGTTAATATTTCGCTTAATTAGCGTTATTCTTGTAACCTTTTTTAATATTTGTATTACAGGCTTAGCCAATTATATATGATCAAAAAAATACTTATTCTGTTTTTTATCACTTTTATCTTTACGGTAAAAGGCCAGCGACTAAGTATTTCAGGAAATATAAATGATACCGCAACAAAACAAACGCTTCCTAATGCTTTGTTAATGGCAATAAAGTTTAGCGATTCTACTCTTGTAAATTATACACGTACTAATAAAGATGGCCTTTTTAAACCGATTAAAATTCCGGTTGATACTTATATCGTTATTCTATCACACCCAAATTTTAATGACAAAACTTATTTGTTAGTCCCTTCAAAAACAGATACCGCATTTAATTTTAAAAACATAATACTGCCGCCAAAATCTGTTGAGTTAAAAGAAGTAGAGGTTTTTGCCTACAGAGAAAAAAGTTATTACAAAGGAGACACCTTAATATTTACGGCCGACTCCTTTAAAACCCAAGCCAACGCTACGGTTGAAGACCTCTTGAAAAAATTACCGGGGGTTAAAGTAGATGCAAAAGGAACAATTACTATACAAGGCAAACAGGTTGATCAGGTGTTGGTGGATGGCGATGAATTTTTTGGCAGCGACCCAACCATTGCCACTCGTAACTTAAACGCCAACACCGTTGATAATGTGCAGGTGTATGAAAAGAAAAGTGAAGACCCCGATGCGCAACAAGAAACTCTTAAGGTGGTAAACCTTAAACTAAAAGATGATTCAAAAAAAGGATACTTCGGAAAAATTAGCGGTGCAAGTGATCTTAATAAATTTTATGAAAACGATGTGCTGATCAATAAATTTAAAAAGCAACAAAAAATGTCTTTGTTTGGACTCTTTGCCAACACACCAAAGCAAGCGTTTGGATGGGAGGATGAAAATAAATATGGATTAAGTAACGAGAGTCAAAATAATTATGATCCTGAAACCAATTCATGGACCTCTAATAGTAATGGAACCGGAGTACCGCAGACGTTAAAATCGGGGTTTTATTTTAATGATAAGTATGGTAAAAACACAAAAATAAATACCGATTATACTTTCAATCAAAACCAACTCACAAGCGGCAGCGAAACCAACACACAATTCTTTTTACAAGATACCAGTTATTCCAATCAACAAATACGCAGTAATACATTAAAAAACCAAGTTCATAAATTTAATTTCAGATTAACTCAAAAATTAGATTCCTTAACGGAATTAACCGTGAAACCAAAGTTGTATTACACTATTGGCGATAATACAAATTCGCAAACCGATAAGTTCATTACTCAAAACAACGAACTAACACGTCAAACAACAATAGTAAATTCTAACCGTTCTGAAACAACCGACGCAAATATTCTATTTAAACTGAATAGAAATTTCATGAAAAAAGACAGAAATGTAACTATTAACTATCAACCATTTTATTACGATTCAAGATCAAACGCCAACCTAAATACAAATTTTAACTATTATCAAAACCAATTACCAGATTCAACATTACTGCAAAAACGAACGCAAACAAATCATAAAGAAGAACATGCTGCTTCTATCATCTATACGGAGCCGCTTACAAAAAAATTTAAAACAGAAATCACTTACACTTTTAACTACAACAAGAATAATAATAACCGAACAACTTTAGATTTTAACGGCCAGGGTTATGATAACATCAACCTAACCCAAAGCAATGATTTTAAAAATTTCCGTCTCACAAATAAGTTAAGCACAAAATTAGTTTATGAAGTGAAAAAATACCGAATAGGACTACAAGCTGCTTATAGAAGCATTTATCAGGAAAACATTAATATCACCAAAAATCAAAAACTAAGTCAAACTTTTACTAATATTTTACCGGCCGCTACGTTTAATTACCGCATCAGTCAAGGCTCTAATCTTAGTGCTATGTATCTAACCAATGCACAACCACCGGATCTTCAGCAAATGCAGCCCGTGGTAGACAATACTGATCCCAACAGAATTACTATTGGTAACCCAAACTTAAAACCCCAATTTAATCATAACATAAATATTAATTATTATACCTACAAAGGCGTAAGCGACAGGCATTTTTATTCAGGTGCAAATTATAACATCGTATCAAATGAAATTAACGAAACA
>JALHPG010000131.1 GCA_022842625.1 Bacteroidia bacterium
TATAATTATCAGCTAAGCGCCAGTTAGTTTCTGATTGAGGCTCAACACCATCAACTGCAGAAAATAAGAACACTAAACCATCCAAAACACGTAATGAACGATTTACCTCTACGGTAAAATCAACGTGACCCGGAGTATCAATGATATTAATTTTATATTGATTATCTCTGTATTTCCAAAAACAAGTAGTTGCTGCAGAAGTAATTGTAATTCCACGCTCTTGCTCCTGTGCCATCCAATCCATTGTTGCTGCACCATCATGTACCTCACCAATTTTGTGGTTTACTCCTGTATAATAAAGAATACGCTCTGTTGTGGTAGTTTTACCAGCATCAATGTGAGCCGCAATTCCAATATTTCTTGTATAACGTAAATCCATTTTGTTAATTAAAATCTAAAGTGTGAAAATGCTTTGTTAGCTTCTGCCATTTTATGGATATCTTCTTTTTTCTTAAAAGAAGCACCTTCTTCTTTAGAAGCAGCAACAATTTCTCCGGCTAATTTCTGAGCCATTGATTTTTCGTTACGCTTACGAGAATAAGATATTAACCATTTCATAGCCATTGATATTTTACGATCAGGACGAATCTCTGAAGGTATTTGGAAAGTAGACCCACCTACTCTACGTGAACGAACCTCTACCTGAGGCGTTACATTAGCAAGGGCTTTTTTCCATACTTCTAATCCATCTTCGCTTGTACGCTTAGCTACTATTTCAATAGCATCGTGGAAAATGTTTGACGCGGTATTTTTCTTACCATCGTACATTAAGTTATTTAAAAAACGAGTTACCAAAGTATCGTTATAAATTGGATCTGGTAATAAAACACGCTTTTTTGCTTTTGCTTTTCTCATTGTATAAACTCTTTAAATATTATTTTTTCTTAGCTGGAGCTGCTGCTGCACCTGCCTTAGGACGTTTAGTACCATATTTTGAACGTTGTTGTTTACGACCTTCAACACCTGCGGTGTCTAAGCTTCCACGAACAATGTGATAACGCACACCCGGTAAATCTTTAACACGACCGCCGCGCACCAATACGATTGAGTGCTCTTGCAAGTTGTGTCCTTCACCCGGAATATAGGCAATAACCTCTTGTTTGTTGGTTAAACGTACTTTCGCAACCTTACGCATTGCTGAGTTTGGTTTCTTAGGCGTAGTTGTGTACACCTTGGTACATACGCCACGGCGTTGTGGACATGAATCCAAAGCGGCCGATTTACTTTTGTTGGTCGGTTTTGTGCGACCTTTTCTTACTAATTGCTGTATTGTAGGCATTTTATATGCTTTGTGTTACTTGATATTGTTGGTTTTCAGCTGTTTCCCTTTTTTAAGGAGGGCAAAGATAGGAATTTAATTTCAACTCGCAACAATTTTGTTGATTTATTTTTGGGTTTTGAGCAATTTTTTTTTATGATACGTCGAAAATGTAAAAAAAACGGCGAAAAAAAATTGAATCACTAAAAAAAACATTTAGAATTTTAGTTGATTTTTGTTGAATCCTGAATTTTCACTTCAGATCCCTCAGAATTGATCGTTTCCTGACCAGAATTACCATCTTCCCCAATCAAATCTAAAATGTACGAAGAATAATCTGCTTTTAAATTTTTTGGGATCTTTATTTCGTAGGTTTTCTTTTCCGGATTATCCAACGATTCTCCCAAAAACCAAGGGTTATGAAGCTTTAGCATAGCCTTAGTGCAGCCTAAGTATTTAGCTAAAAATCCAATGTCAGTAATTGAGGAATCAATTTTATATACTTTTAGCGGGATTTTAGAAAAATAATTTATTTTTTTCTTTTTTAATCCAAAATGACCCGGATTAGAAAATAGCGTTTTATAGGCTAAAATTCTATAAATAAAACTCCCTGTTTCGCTATTTAACAATAGATCGTAATAATTACTGCTATTTTGTTTTTTTAAGGCGGCTTGAATGCCACCAATTCCTAAATTGTAAGCTGCCGCAGATAAAGTCCAGTTTTTAAATACTCCATAAGCTTCTTTAAAATGCTTGCAAGCCGCAAAGGTAGACTTTTCCACGTCAAGCCGCTCATCAACGAATTCATTTATTTCTAACCCGTAATTTTGAGCAGAGGCCGGCATTAATTGCCAAAATCCTGCTGCCCCTGCAGGAGAAACAATATTTGATAAGTGACTTTCTATAACGGCAACATATTTAAAATCGTCCGGAACGCCTTGCTGCTTCAGTATTGGCTCAATATAAGGGAACCACTTTTTTGCCTTTGCAAATAACACTGCAGAGTTGGATTTCCAATAATTATTATTAAAAAATTCTTTTTCAAGATCTTCTTTAATGGCAATACTGTTTGAAGGTATTTTTTCGCCACAAAACTCCAAGTTTGAAGGGATATTTAAGCCTAATACATTTTGATTATTGTTATTGTAAGAAATTGTATTTTCTGTAGGTAAAATAATATAGACCTTTAGGAAAATGAATATAACAACAAACGCAACAAAAAAAACAACTGATAAAGAAGTTAAGTTGAGTTTAGAAAAATATTGTAATACTATTTTTTTTGATATCACTTCTTCTTAATAACGGTATTTAAATATAAAGATACAAATACCAGGAGAATGTAAAAAATAGAAATGTAAAATAGAACATAACTAAATCGAAACACCAATAAATAGGCTAAAATACTGCCAAATGTGCTTATCAAAAAATATAAAACTGCAATTCTTTTTTCGGTAATTCCTTTAAAAAATAAATGGTGTGTGGTGTGATCTTTTCCTCCGATAAATGGTGATCTTCCGGCTTTAATTCGGTTAAACACCACAGTAAATGTATCTGTAAGCGGAATTAAAAAAACCAATACTACTAATAATATATTCACTATAGGAAAACCTCCCATAGAATTTAAGCTTGGGCTATTCCAACAATTATCTATACCCATTACTGCTAAAAAAAGTCCTAAAAATTGGCTTCCTGTATCTCCCATAAACATTTTAGAAGGGTGAAAATTATAAACTAAAAAGCCAAACAATGCCCCTAAAATGCCTAAATTCAATATTGTTGAATAACTATCTGTATTAAATAATGAAATGTTAAGCGACACAATAAATGCCCCAATTACAATAGAAATTATTGTAGTTATACCATCCATATTATCCAACATATTTATTGAATTCATAATTCCAACTACCCAAAAAATTGTAACTAAATAATTAATAAATTGGTTTTGAAAAATAACTACACTATGCCCGGAAAAAATAATTATAAAGGCACAAAAAACTTGAGTTAAAAACTTTAATAATGGCTGGGTATTAAATGCATCGTCGGCTAAACCCATTAAAAACGCCAATGTTGCGGCAATTAAAATACCTATAATTTGCACATTAAATCCAAAATTAGTGTGTGGCAAAAGCAAAGTAAAAATAAATGAAAACAAAAAAACAACGTAAAAAGAAATACCTCCTAACGCAGGCTTAGCGTTATTATTCCATCTTGTTTGATGTTCTTCTTTATTTCGTATACCTAGCGTTTGTGCAAAACGCAATAGGATATAATTTATTAATAAAGAAAAAATAAAACACAGAAAAAAAAGAGATGTTAAAACTATGGGATAATTAAAAGTCATTTTAAAACTGGCTTAAAAACCCTTTAAAAGGTTTTCCTTCAAGATCTTTTGCAGAAAGTAATGGCTTATCAAAATTCCAATCTATATTTAGATCTTTATCATTCCAAAGCAAACAATCTTCTGAAGCTTTGTTATAAAAATTGGTGCATTTGTATGAAAAAATGGTATTATTCTCCAAAGTTAAAAAACCGTGAGCGAACCCGGGAGGAACAAACATCATCCATTTATTTTTTTCTGTTAGTTCTAATCCAAACCATTTTCCATAGGTTTTAGAATCCTTTCTAATATCTACTGCAACATCATATACACTGCCGGTAATAACTCTAACCAATTTACCCTGGGCGTGTGGAGGGTTTTGGAAATGTAAGCCTCTTAAAACGCCTTTTTGTGAAAGCGATTGATTATCTTGAACAAAGTCAAAATTAATACCGGCTTGCTTAAATAAATTTTGGTTATAGCTTTCATAAAAATAACCTCTCTCGTCTTCAAATACCTTTGGTTTAAGAACAAACAATCCGTTTAATTCTGTCTCAATTACTTCCATTAACTATTTTTTCTTTTTGTTCGTTTTTTAAATTTTTCGTCTTCGCTATAGTAACCGCTACCATAACCGTAGCCGTAGCCGTAACCATAGCCGTAATTATAACTGTATATTTTTTTACTAATATCTACATCGTTTAAAACAACAGATAAATTTTTTATTTTAGTTTCGTTTTTTAATCTGTCTAAAATTTGGGTGAACATTTTTTTCGAGTAACCGGCTCTAAAAACATAAATTGGGTAATTTGCCATTTTAATGGTTTCAAGGCCATCTGTAACCAAGCCAATAGGCGCATTATCTATAACTATAAAATCAAACTGCTTTTTTAATTCATTAATAATTTCGGTTAGTTTGCCACTTAAAATTAATTCCGACGGATTTGGAGGCGGTGGGCCTGCAGTAATGAACTTTAAATTTTCCATTGGACTATTATTAAAACATTCTTCCAAGGGAGTTATACCGGTTAATATTGTGCTCATTCCAACAATATTGGATACACCAAAGCCTCGGTGTATTTTTGGTTTGCGCATATCTAGATCTATAATGATCACCTTTTTGCCGGTAAATGCCAAAATACCAGCAATATTAATTGCTACAAATGTTTTTCCTTCTCCACTAATTGTAGATGTAATAGAAACAATTTTTGGTCCCTCAGTACTATCAATAAAAGTAAGATTAGATCGAATGGTCCTAAACGCTTCACTAATTATGGCTTTTGGGTTTTTATCCACTATTAATTGTGACACCGGGATATCGCTCTGATATTTTGGAACAAGTCCTAAAAATGCCACATTACCTTGAGAAAACCTGGTAATATCTTTAATTGAGTATATTTTATCATGAAAAACATATCTAATAAAAACTAAAAAAAATGAAGCTAAAAGGGCAGATAAAATTGAAACAAGAATTGCCGTTTTTTTATTTGGCGATACTTTAACCCCAGCGCCATAAGCTTTTTCTAAAATGATATTTTTTGAAACATAACCGGCTTTTGATATAGAAAATTCTGTTTTCTTTTCAAGAAGCATAGTATAATATTTTTCACTTATGGAATATAGTCTGCTGAGCCTTGAAAACTCCATTTCATCCTCCGGATTTTGACCGATCTTTGATCTAAATTCGCTCGATTTTTCTAAGAGATTTTTGTAATTGGTTTTATATCTAAGCTTAACCGCATCCAAACTTTCAAGTAATAATTTACGTTGATTCTCAATTTGGTAGTTTATAAGTTTAATATTTTCGGAGTTTGGTGTAACTGCATAAAGTAAATTTTCTTTTTCGAGTAATAATTTCTGGATAGTTTGCATAATATCTTTGATTATGTTTTCATATTCAGTGCCTGATATTAATGAAATAAGTTGATAAGTATCTACGCCTTTATTCTTGCCTATATTAGATTGAATTTCGCTAATGATCTTCTCCTCCATTTCAACCTTTAGCAGTTGCTCTTCAATTGAGGAATAACGGGTAAGTTCTGAGTTAATTAAAAGATCTTTTTCATTAAGTTTTTTTTCTTGTTTAAATTTCTGCAAATCCCCTTCGGTACTTTTTAAATCATTAAAAACCACTCCAAGTTGAAGCTCGATAAAAGACAAAATATTTCTTGAGCTTTCACTTTTTCGTTCAACATCATAAGTTAAATACTCCTCTGTTATAGCATTTACAATATCAGTTGATTTAATAAAATTTACATCTTTTACCTTAATTAAAATGGTTTTTGCCATTTCATTGATCATCCTTATTTCTATTTTACTTTGTAAAATTGAGGTAACCACCTCCATATCTGAAAGGGTAAAATAAAGCGCCTTATTATCTTTAACGATGGAAGCTACAACTTCTTTACTCAATTCAGGATTGATAAAAATATTCACATCAAATTCGGGGTTTTTTAACCAAGAATTTATTGTGAATTTTAAATTTTTTCCGCCATATTTTATAACTCCTCCATTTAAGGCGGGATTTAATTCAACATAAATTTTTTCATCATATTTAAATCCTGCTTTTGGATTAATTTTAATAAAATAAGGAGATTGGTGGTAAAGCTCATTGTTTTTAAAAGTACCTTCGCTAAAATAGTTAACACTTATATCGAGTTTCTCAACAACTCTTTTTAAAAACACCTTTGATTTAATTTGCTCTATTGCTTCGGCAATAACATTATTTCCGCTTTCAAAACTGTTTAACTTTAAAATATCATCAGTTTTTGAATCATTAATTTGAACAACTGCTTTTGATTCATAAATAGGCTGGCTATAACGCAAATAAAGAAAAGTTGTTGAGAAAGCTAAAACAAAAAAAAGTGCAATAAAAAATTTGCTTTTATTAAAGAGAAAGGCTAGCACCCCAATATCAAAATTAGTATTAAACCTTTCGGTAATATCTTTTAATTGATTATTAGTTGATTCTACCTGACTATCTAACATCTTATCTTATACTGTAGAATTGTAATAGAATCACCAAAGTGGTTAGCAAAGTAGCTATTGGCGCTAACTCGGTGGCAAGGGTTCTAAAAGGTCTATACCTAGGCTCAACATAAATAATATCATTTGCCTGAACCTTAGAATTTGCCAATGTAACTCCTTCAATTCTTGAAAGATCCATTAAATATACAAATGGTTTTAAAGAAGGATCAGTATTATTTCTTATTAATTTTATCTTATACGCTTTTCCGTCCTCCGGAATACCCCCTGCAGTGGCTATAGCCTCCATAACCGTAGTATTGTTATTAGCCATATTAATTACTTTGGCCTGACCTGTGTTACCGGGAAAAACAATTACACGTTTATTAATTACTTTAAGAGTTACATAAGGCTTTACATAAAATTCAGAATACTTTTCTTCCATCAATTTTTCGGCTTCTTTAATTGTTAAACCACCCACGTTAAATCGTCCTAATAAAGGCATTTTAACTTCGCCACTAGTTTCAACAATAACATCCAAATCATTTCTAAAAAGCCCTGTGCCCGTACTGGCCAAATCAATTAATTTAAATCCATCATTTGTAAAAACCTTGTATTGAATTGCGTCATTTGCTGCAATTTTGTAGTCTAATCTGCTTAAGGAATCAACGAGCTTATCGTAATTATAATCTTTAGGTGTTCTTAGCATTAAATTTGATTTAAAGATCTTACAAGATGAAAAAATCAGAATAAATGAAAAAAATAGGATTAGGTTTCTCATAGTTATAATACAAATATATTAATTTTAAGGGTACAATTAACAGAAAAGCCTAAATTGGATACTCAATTCTTGCATGATATATGTTCATCAGTCTTTTCTTGAAAATTTTTCTAATTGTGGTTATGTCTTTAAAGGTTATGTCTGAATTAATAAATTGATTTTGATTTATTTTATAGTCTATAATATAATCTACTAATTCGTTTATAGACAAAGCATCATGACTCTTTAAACTCCTCGAAGCTGCCTCTACTCCATCAGCCATCATTAAAACAGCCGTTTCTTTACTAAAAGGAATTGGCCCCGGGTACTTAAATTCACTTTCGTTTACCGGATTATTTCCGGAATTTTGCTTAAATAAATTTAAAAAATACCCAACAGAAGTAGTTCCGTGATGGGTTCTTATAAAATCTATAATCTGCTCGGGTAATTTATGCTCTTTTGCCAGTTCAACACCTGCTATTACATGGTTAATAATGATCTTGGCACTTTCTAAAGGCTCCATTTCTTGATGTGGGCTATAGCCTCTTGCCTGATTTTCTGTAAAAAAATTAGGGTTTTTTATTTTTCCAATATCGTGATACATGGCACCCGCCCTTACTAAAAGGGTATTGCCACCAATATAATAAATTGCCTCTTCTGCTAAATTTGCAACCTGCAAACTATGCTGAAATGTACCCGGAACATCCTGAGAAAGCTGGCGCAATAATGGCTGATTAAGATCGCACAACTCCAATAATTTAAAATCAGAAATAAATCCAAATATTTTTTCGGTAAGCAAAATAATAGGATAAGCTAATAAAACCAATACCGAACTTAAAGCAAACGGAACATACCCGCTTATTTTTTTAACTAATTGCGGTGTACCAAAACCCACTTGATAACTCACAAAAATTAAAACGTAAAATACAAAAACCAATGCTGCTGCATTAACTATTTGCTGGCGTTTACGCATTTCGGCAATAACAAATAAGGTGCCAATACCCGACAAAAGTTGTAATAAAATAAATTCAAATTTATCTGCCATAAACAAGCAGCAAATTAACACTACTATTAAATGGGTAAAAAGAGCTGTTCTGCTGTCAAAAAAAACTCTAACTAAAATTGGGACCAATGCAAAGGGTAAAGCCAAAACTAAAAGCCCATATTTAGAAAAAATAAATGTTGATGTTACTGAAACAATAATAATGAGATATAAAAAAACAATTTGTTTGTTTTGTCCAAAAATTGGTCTTCTAAAAAACACCAAATATCCAATTAAAACAATAAGAATTAAAAAAACTAGCAACCAGGTAAAAATTAATTTTATTGGCGAACTATTACTATTACTGTTTTGCAAATAAAAATATCTATTAATTAAAAAACGTTTATTATTTGTTAAAGGTTCGCCGTATTTAACAATGGTTTGCCCGGTTAAAACAGCTGTTTTGTAAATAGAAACCTGCTCTAATTTAGAATTTAAATAAAAGTTGGTTTTATCTTTATTAAAAAAATAGTTGATGCTTAAATAATCTAAATAGTTGACGCTTTTTAACGCGACTGCATTATTTTTCTTTATCTCATTTTCAATAAAATCTGCCGCTGTTTTAATTGTAAAATAATCAAAATAAATACCTGCTTCGGCAAAATTACCATCTGCTAAAAATATCGGTTTTCTGTATAGAGCAGTATCTATACTTTCAATTACGCCCCTTTTATAAATGCTATCATAAATGGGTTTTAATATTAAAAAAAGTTTTAGATCGTTTTGCTTTAAAAGCTCAATATTTTTTAATTTATTGTCTTTTTCATCTTCCCTTTTTTCAAAAAAAAGTGGAGATTCGTTTTCTAGATCGGAAGAGCG
>JALHPG010000132.1 GCA_022842625.1 Bacteroidia bacterium
GAAAAACTAGGTGTTCCATGTATTGGTTTTGAGCCCGACACACAACGTTATTTCGATATTCATCACACTGCAGCAGATACTTTTGATAAAGTCAATAAACGTGAGCTTGAATTAGGTGCTGCGGGCATTGGCGCATTAATTTATCTGTTAGATAAATACAAATAAACAAGTCCTATTCCTCCCAAAAATCTCGGCTTTTTAGATTATATTTGTATATAATTTATTATTATGACTGAGACTATGACCAAGAGCGCAGAATTAATCGGATTAGAAGAAAATTTTGGAGCGCATAACTATCACCCCATTCCTGTTGTCCTTGATAAAGGCGAAGGTGTTTATGTGTGGGATGTAGAAGGTAAAAAATATTTTGACTTCCTTTCTGCATACAGTGCAGTTAATCAAGGTCATTGTCATCCACGAATAATTAAGGCATTAACAACACAGGCACAAAAATTAACTTTGTGCTCTCGTGCATTTTATAATTCGCAACTTGGCGAATACGAAAAATTTATAACCGATTTTTTTGGTTACGATAAAGTATTACCAATGAATACCGGTGTTGAAGGTGGCGAGACTGCTGTAAAGCTAGCTCGTCGTTGGGCATATGATGTAAAAGGCGTAAAAGAAAATCAAGCAAAAATAGTTTTTGCAAAAGGTAATTTTTGGGGAAGAACATTAGCAGCCATTTCTTCAAGCAACGATCCTAGCAGTTTTAAAGGCTTTGGTCCGTTTATGCCAGGTTATGAATTGGTAGATTATAACGATCTAACCGCATTAGAAAATGCAATAAAAGATCCTAACACTGCTGCGTTCATGGTGGAGCCCATTCAAGGCGAAGCCGGTGTAATTGTTCCAACAGAAGGTTATTTAAAAGGAGTAAGAAATCTTTGTACTAAGTATAACGTTTTGTTCATTGCCGACGAAGTGCAAACAGGTTTAGCAAGAACAGGTAAAATGTTAGCCTGCGATCACGAAGGTGTAAAACCGGATATTTTAGTTTTAGGAAAAGCCCTAAGCGGTGGTATTTTGCCGGTTAGTGCAGTATTAGCATCAAACGAGATTATGTTAACCATAAAACCGGGCGAGCATGGCAGTACTTATGGCGGCAATCCTTTAGCTTGTGCAGTTGCAATGGAAGCTCTTAAAGTTTTAAAAGACGAAAAGCTTGCTGAAAATGCGGAAGCATTAGGTGTTATTTTCAGAGAAGAAATGATCAAATTGCAAAACAGCACTGATATTGTTACTGCTGTTAGAGGTAAAGGTTTATTTAACGCCATCGTAATAAAAGAAAAAAATGGCAAAACTGCTTGGGATGTGTGTTTAAAATTTGCCGAGGAAGGTTTATTAGCAAAACCTACTCATGGCGACACTATTCGTTTTGCGCCACCATTAGTAATCACCAAAGACCAATTATTAGAAGGTATAGATATTATTAAGAACGTGATCTTATCATTTGATTAATCAATTAAATAAATGGTATCCTATAATCCAAAAGACTGGCTTAAACTAATTCTTAACTTTCACAAATCAGATACATTTGTTATTCTGCTTCCTGCAATACTTTTGCTTGGCGCAATAACCGGAGGTATTAGTTATGTAGAACAAAATCATTTTCATGAATTTTTACCTGCTAACTTAACCATCTTCCATCAAATTTCGGGTTTTATTATTTCGCTGGTTTTAGTTTTTAGAATTAATTCGGCTTACGATCGTTGGTGGGAAGGAAGAAAATTATGGGGATCCTTATTAAACAATTCAAGAAATCTTTGCATTAAATTAAATGCATTAATTCCTAAAGAAGACAAAGTAGCAAGAAAAGAAATTCATGCATTAATTAGCAGTTATGCTTTTTCATTTAAAGAACATTTAAGAGGGAACGATGCTATAGATGAAATTACATTTAGCGATGAGTTAAAAAAAGAGAACTACATTAACGCATCTCACAAACCAAATTATATCGCAAAAACATTAACCGCGTATATTTTAAATATTTGCAAAAAAAATCCACAAACACCAAACGATTATCTAATTGTGAGCGAAAACTTAGATGATTTTACCGAGATCTGCGGTGCCTGCGAACGAATAAAAAATACACCTATACCCTACTCTTACAGTATTTTTATAAAGAAGATCGTTTTTATTTACATTATAACAATGCCTGTTTCTTTTGGTCTTACCACAGGTTATTGGTCAATCCCCATTGTCATGATCATGTTTTATGCCTTTGCTTCTTTAGAATTAATAAGTGAAGAGATCGAAGATCCATTTGGAACAGATTCTAATGATCTGCCAACAGATGAGATCGCAGCAAAAATAAAAGAAAACACACAAGAAATATTATTAACGTGAATAAATTAAAATACGATTACTCGCACAAAGGTGATTTCGAAATGAAAGTAACCACCTTTTTTGGTTTAGAAGAAGTTCTTGCTAAAGAATTATTGCACCTTGGCGGCAAAGATATTACTGAGTTTAAACGAGGCGTTTCGGTTGTTGGCGATATTGGTTTTTTATATAAAGCCAATTTATGTTTGCACACCGCTCTAAAAATTGTTATTCCTATTATAAAATTTGAGGCAAATAATGAGCAGGAGTTTTATGACAACATAAAAATAATTGAATGGGAAAATTTTATTTCTACCACAGATAGTATCATGGTAGAAAGCGTTTTAAATTCTGAACTTTTTACTCACTCATTATTTGCATGTCAAAAAGCGAAAGATGCAATTGTAGATAGATTTCGCGAAAAAACCGGCGTTAGACCCGATGTTGATCTTATTAATCCCGCATTTAAATTATACATTCATATTTATAAAAATGAAGTCACCATTAATTTAGATAGTAGCGGAGACCCTTTATATAAACGCGGCTATAGATCAGATATTAACGAAGCGCCAATGAAAGAAGTCCTTGCTGCTGGTTTAGTAAAACTAAGCGGCTGGGAAAGACATCAAGAGTTAATTGACGGTATGTGCGGAGCAGGAACAATTGCAATTGAAGCTGCGCTATGGGCAAATAATATTCCACCGGGATATTACCGCTCTAATTTTACATTTATGAAATGGCGTAATTACGATGAAAAATTATATGAAACCATTTACGAAAGCAGTATCAATAAGATCAAGAATGATAAAGTAGATATTATTGCCAACGATATTGATGAACCAACAGTAAAAAAAGCAATTACTAATACTAAAAATGCAAAAGTTGATGATGCAGTAACATGTATCAATAAATCTTTTTTTGATCTAATGCCGAATAGACCAAATGGTGTTATTATTTTAAATCCACCCTACGGAGAAAGGATGGAAGTGCCGGAGATAGAAAAATTATATAAAGAAATCGGCAGCAAGCTAAAAAAAGATTTTCAAAATTATAATGCCTGGATAATCACTAGCAGTCCGGAAGCCATTAACAGCATTGGCTTAAGACCATCCCGAAGAATTCATATTTATAATGGATCTTTAGAATGTCGCTTTTTAAAATTTGAATTATACGGAGGAAGTAAAAAAGCTTCTAAAAATCCGGAGACAATGACTAAGAGGTGATCCGATTAAAAATAAAAACCACATAGATACATAGTTCAAAAGATCAAACTAAAAGTATTAATAAAACATAGTAGCTTCGTTGTAACGAAGCGAAACTATGATCTCCTTATAAAACTTAATTTGTAATCCAATAAAAATCTATGTTTCTATGTGGTTAAAATTTATTTTTAGATTATCCTTTTACCAAAAACTTACCTTCCATTACCGGAACAACAGGGCATTGATTAGGCGTTAAGCAATATTTAATATCTCTTTCAAGATCTAATTTCGCTAACCTGTTACGGTGCGAAGAATTGGCTAAATATCCAACAAGATCATGCTTTGCTAATTTATAAAGATCAATCGCAGCCAAAGTTGAATCACATTGAGTTTCAAAACCGGATTTAAGAGATAATTTCTCGGCAACTGCCCCTGCAAACAAAGTATCTTCCAAATTAAATTTATTCTTCCAGCCGGCACACAAAAACAAAACGTCTTTTTTCTCTTCAATTAAATAGTCAACAATAGCATCTAAATTTAGAAAGCTGCCTATGATGATCTTATGAGCACTCTTAGCAGCATCAATTGCTTGCGTGCCGTTAGTGGTTGTTATCGCAATTGTTTTTCCTTTAACCTTTGAGTTCATATAACCAAAAGGACTATTCCCTAGATCAAACCCCTCTAAAACCTCACCATTTCGTTCGGCAGCCACCATGTAACCGTTACTTTTATATTCTAATGCCTCCTCAACAGTGGCTATTGGTATAATTTTTAATACGCCATTATAAAAGGCTGTAGTAATAGCCGAAGTGGCTCTTAAAACGTCAATAACAACAACAACCGCGTTGGGGTTATGAAATAAAGGGTAGGCTTGAGGAGTATAACAAACTTCAATGTTCATCGCTTGATCACAATTTACTTTAACAAACTTAATGCTTTAAAATTACAATTAAAAAATTACATAGAATTAATGGAAATAGCCGTAAAAAAACATAAATTTAAGGCATGATAAATTTTATAAAATCTAAAATTGAAGAGTCGATCAGTCTAAAAACCTCTTTATTATCAAATACCGAAATATTAAACGCCGTTAACAATACAATTAACGAAATTGTAACGTGTTATAAAACCGGCGGAAAGGTTTTATGGTGTGGAAATGGCGGCAGTGCTGCAGACGCTCAACACTTAGCTGCTGAATTAAGCGGAAGATTTTATTACGACCGTCCGCCTTTGTTTTCGGAGGCTTTACATGTAAACACAAGCTACATTACCGCAGTTGCTAACGACTATAGCTATGATATTATTTACAGCAGGTTGGTTGAGGCAATGGGTAAAAAAGGTGATATTCTAATTGGATTAAGCACCAGTGGAAATAGTGCTAATGTTATCAAAGCATTAGAAAAAGCAAATGAAATGGGTATAACAACCATTGCCTTTACAGGAAAAACAGGTGGAAAAATGAATGGAATTGGTAAATATTTAATAAACATTCCAAGTACCGATACACCAAGAATTCAAGAATGCCATATGCTTTTAGGACATACCATTTGCGAGTTAGTTGAAATGAATTTATTTCCGAAAAAATAAATATGATCAAAAAACTTTTGGTTTTTCTTTTTTGTTTCTTTTTGTTATTGAGTAATTCTATTTCGGCTCAAAATGACGACAAAATAATAGATAGCTTAAACAAAGTTTTTGCGGTAGCTCATGATACCACAAGAGTAAAAATACTTTGTAGGATATCAAGAATTATTGAAGGTAACAATCCGGATAGTGCAGCTACCTTAGCAGAAAACGCATTGCAAATTGCAAAAAAAAATAAATACTTATTTGGTATGGCATCTGCCTATGGCAGATTAGGAAGCGCGCAAACCACCATTGGAAAATATGATCTTGCAATTAGTAACCTAATAAAGAGCGCTGATATTTTTGAAAAAACTAATAATATTTATGGCCTCTCAAACGTACTAAATACTATTGGCAATGTTTATTTAGGCACCAAAAACAATACTAAAGCTTACGAATATTATTTAAAATCAAATAAATACGCAAATCAAAAACCTGTTAACGAAAACATGGTTGCTGTTACCTCATTCGGAATTGGAAACATTTTAATGGAGCAAGGAAAAAGCCAGAAAGCTATTGATTACTTTAAAAAAGCCGAAGAAAGTTTTATAAAACAAAACATTTTAAACTATGCCGCCATGGCTGTTTCTATGATAGGCGAGGCTTTTCTGCGAGATTCAAACTATGTTGAGGCTGAAAATAATTATTTAAAAACAATTCCTGTTTTTAGAGAAATGCGAGACGATTACGGTTTAGCAAACTCCTTAGCGAGTTTAGGCTCAATAGAATTTATTAAGAAAAACTATCAAAAAGCAACCACTTATTATGTAGAGGCAATAAGGATCAATTATAAAAGAAAAGCTAATGACAATATTAAAAACAATGCAATTGCCCTTGGTGAAATTTTTGAAGCTCAAAATAAACCCAATGAAGCTCTTAAATATTATAAAACGTACATGCAGTATAAAGATTCTGTAATAAGTATTGAAAGAAATAAATCTATCGCAGAATCAGAAACTAAATACGATTCAGAAAAAAAAGAACAACAACTAAAGGTTCAGAATCTGGAATTAGAAAAATCTCAATTACAGTCATCTCAAAGAGGCAAACTGGTTTATATTTTTGGAGGAGCCATGCTCATATTTATTGTGTTGTTGTTTTTTGTGTTTAAACAATTTAACGAAAAGAAGAAGGCAAATGTACTTTTAACGAATAAGAATAGTCAAATTGAAAAGCAGAAGTCAATTATTGAAGAAAAAAACAAAGACATTACAGACAGTATAAATTACTCTAAACACATACAACAAGCTATTATTCCGTCAACCATAAAAGTAAAAACAACCTTAGCCGAATCGTTAATTGTTTTTAAACCAAAAGATATTGTGAGTGGCGATTTTTATTTTGTTGAAAAAATAGGCAACTCTGTTTACATTGCCGCCATCGACTGCACCGGCCATGGAATACCCGGAGCCTTGCTAAGTGTATTTGCTTATTCAAACATTAAAAACATTATTTCAAACGGTAATTATAAAACTAATCCGGCGGGCATTTTAACCGAATTGTGTAAACAATTTAAAAGCAATTTACAAGCACATTCAACTGCTACAAAAATTAACGATGGCGTGGATATGTCGATTTGTATTTTAAATGAAGACAATAATAAAATTTACTTTTCAGGGGCAAAAAACAACATGCTTCGGGTAACCCAAGATGGTTTAAAAGAATACAAAGCTAACAGATGGGGAGTTAGCGGCTCAAATGAAGAAAAACAAACCGTTTTTACCAACCATGAAATTGAAGCAAGTTCCGGCGAAAAATATTTTTTATTTACTGACGGATTTGTAGATCAGTTTGGCGGACCAAAAGGAAAAAAATTTAAACTTAAGCAGTTAGAAGAATTACTACTTAGAACACATCATATGCCTTTTGAAGAACAAAACTTTACAATTAACAAGGCATTTGTTGACTGGAAAGGAAATTTAGAACAATTGGATGATGTTACTTTAATAGGATTTGGTATATAATGATAACAAGCGCCATCATATTAGCAGGAGGGTTTGGAACACGATTACAATCTGTAGTCAATGACCTACCTAAACCAATGGCGCCAATAAACGGCGAACCGTTTTTAAATTATCAGTTAAATTATTTAAAACATTACGGCATAAAAAACGTGATTCTTTCTGTGGGATATTTATCCGAAAAAATTAAAGCCTTTTATGGCTCTAATTTTAATGGATTAACCATTGATTATGTAGTTGAAGAAACACCCTTAGGAACAGGCGGAGGGATTCGCTTAGCACTTGAAAAATGCACCGAGCCATTAGCTTTTGTTTTAAATGGCGATTCGCTTTTTGATGTTGATCTTATTAAATTTTATGATCTACACATTCAAAATAGATCACAAATTTCTTTAGCGCTAAGAAAAGTAAACAATTCTTCACGATACGGAACTATCGAAAAAAATAAAGAAAATATAATAAGTTCTTTCAAAGAAAAATCGGGGATTGACCATGAAGGAATTATTAACGGCGGAGTTTACCTTCTTGATAAAAATTTATACTTAAAAGAAACACCTTCTGCCACAAACTTCTCAATAGAAAAAGATTTTTTTGAAAAACAAATATCCAATATTTTAATTTCAGGATTTGAATTTGAAGGGTATTTTATTGACATTGGTATACCCGAAGATTATTTAAAAGCGCAAAATGACTTTAAAGGATTTAAATATAAATAAAAGCTGGACCTTGTTCTTAGACAGAGATGGCGTTATCAATAAAAAATTAGATAACGACTATGTTAAGCATTGGATAGAATTTGAATTTATTGAAGGCGTTTTTGAAGCATTAAAAAAAGTAGATTCTATTTTCGGGAAAATTGTAATTGTTACCAATCAACAAGGAATTGGGAAGCGATTATACAGAGTTGAAGATCTTGAATTAATTCATAAGAACATGATCTATGAGATCACCTATTTAGGAGGACGGATCGATAAAGCCTATTTTTCACCACACCTTAGTTCAGAAAATCATCCTACCCGCAAACCCGGTATTGGAATGGCTATTCATGCCCAAAAAGATTTTCCTGAAATTGACTTTAGTAAAAGTATTATTGTTGGTGATAGCATGAGTGATATGGAATTTGGAAGAAATGCCGGGATGAAAACCGTTTTTATTTCAGAAGAAAAACAGAAAGATGATAAAATTGATTTCCAATTTAATTCATTAATTGAATTTGCTAATAAGTTATAATGGATCTAAAAATTTCCATAATCACTGTTACTTTTAACTCTGCCGCAACGCTTGAGCAAACAATTCTTTCTGTACTTGAACAATCCTACCAAAATATTGAATATGTTATTGTAGATGGTGGTTCTACCGATGAAACTTTACAGATAATTGAAAAATATAAAACTAAAATCTCGAAATTTATTTCCGAAAAAGATAACGGCTTGTACGATGCCTTAAACAAAGGCATTGATCTGGCAACAGGAGATGTAATAGGTGTTTTACATTCGGATGATTTTTATATTAATAATACCATTATTGATCAATACGCCAAAACATTCATTATAAACCATTCGGATGCGGTATACAGCGATCTGTTTTATGTTGACAGGAACAACACCAATAAAATAATCCGTAAGTGGAAAAGCGGAAATCATAAGCCTAATTCGTTCTTGCACGGCTGGATGCCGCCCCACCCTACTTTTTTTGTAAAGAAAGAAGTGTACCAACAATTTGGAAAATTTAATTTAGAATTTAAACATTCTGCCGATTATGAATTAATGCTTCGTTTAATTCATAAAAATAAAATTAAAGTAAATTACTTACACGAATTCACAATAAAAATTAGAGTTGGCGGCCAAAGTAACGTTACCATACAAAACAGGGTAAACGCCAATAATGAGGATAGGAAAGCCTGGCGAGTGAATGGTTTAACGCCAAGATTTTACACATCCTACTTAAAAC
>JALHPG010000133.1 GCA_022842625.1 Bacteroidia bacterium
AACAAAGGAAACATTTCTGAATGTTGAACACCCTTTCCGGCAGTCATCCATTGAACATCACCATCTCCGTATCTTCCGGCTGCACCAAGGGAATCTGCATGGTCAACAATTCCTTGTCTAACAACTGTTATGGTTTCAAAACCACGGTGTGGGTGACCTGGAAAACCGGGAACAGTTTTACCGTGATACATTCTAAAACCATCTTTAATGATAAAATCGTCGCCCATATGTCGGCCTTGCATAGACGTTATAGGCCCCATCACATCATTTCCTTTTGGAAATTTATCTTCGTGGTGTACACAGAACAAAAAAGGATCTAAGGTTTCCCATTGAAATCCCAGTGGTTTTATTTTTATAATAGGGCTCATTGTTTTTTCGGATGAATTATAAGACTCTTTTAATGAATTTGAAAAGTCGGTTATTGGCATTGCTAATGCAGAGGTAAGTGCCAGCGACACTCTTGAAATAAAATTTCGTCTTGGTAATGGCTCACTCATTTTATTTTGTTTTTTGTTTATGAATTTAGTGAATATTTCTAAAAAGAATTTTGTTTTAAGAACAAAATAAAAAAGAAATTGTTTTAACTGAAATAAAAATCATTATAGATCAAAGCCTCACCCCTATTAAACAAACATCATCTACTTGCTCCAAACCGCCTTTCCATGCATTAAAAGTGCTGTCTAAAATTTGTTTTTGCATTTCCATTGGATCATGAGAAATAGAAATTAATAATTCTTTTAATTGCTTATGCATGAATTTTTTGCCTTTTGGTCCGCCAAACTGATCAGAAAAGCCATCTGTTAATGTATACACAACATCATTTTTTAGAAGAGAAAACTCTTTTTGCGTAAATGGCTCTGAATCTTTTTCATGCTTACCAATAGGCATTTTATCAGGTTTTAGCTCAATAAGTATGCGATCACGAATAACCCAAACCGGATTATTTGCAGCCGAGTAAGTAAATTTATTATTTTCAAAATCAAAAGAAACTAAGCTTCCATCCATCCCGTCCTTTCCACCTTCAACACTTCCGTCTTTTTTTAGAGTTTCAATTATTAAAGTTCTGGTTCGATTTAAAATATCAGCTGGTTCTACTAAGCCTTCTTTTACGGCTTCTTGTAAACTTGTTATATTTAATAAACTCATAATTGCACCGGGAACACCATGGCCTGTGCTATCTGCGGTGAGCATTGCAAAATTGCCGTTGCTTAACTTACTTGCCCTGTAAAAATCACCACTTACAACAGATTTTGGTTTAAAGAAAACAAAATAATCATTTAAGTTTTCATCCAACAATTCTTTTGTTGCCAAAAAACTTCGTTGAATACGTTCGGCATAATTTATACTATCCGTTATTTCTTTGTGTTTCTCTTCAATTAAATGTTTTTGAATTTCAATTTCACGGGTTCTGATTTTTACCTCTGCTTCCATATTCTCATATAAGCGGGCATTTTCCAAAGCCGTAACAATATATATTCCTAAATTCCGAATGATATCAAGATGATACTCTGTATAGGCATTTTTTTTAAAACTCTGAACTGTTACTACCCCAATGTGTTTGTTTGCAGTTGATAAAGGATAATAGATAATTGATTCAACATGTTCGCCCGCTATGGGTGGTGGAAGTGTTTTTCCTGGAAAAAATTTTTCATAATCTTTTCTCAGATCATTCGTAAAAATTTCTTTTTGCTCTTTAAAGCACAATACAGCAAATCTGCTATCGTCCGTTAAATAATAATTTCCTGTCGGGATTTTTTTACCTTTTTCAATGTAACCTACAAACTGCACACAATTTTCTTCAGCATTATAAATACCAATACCAAATGAAGTTGCATCCATTAAGGAATTAAGGCTAGCATAAACCCTTTCGTTTATTTCGCCCACCGAAAGAGATGCGGTAATTTCTCTACCAATTTCACTTAATAATTTTGTGTTTTGATATGATTTTTCAATTTCCAGAGTTCGCAACTTAACTTCATTTTCCATATTCTCATACAACCTGGCATTTTCCATAGCAGAGGTTACGTAAATGGCTAAATTTTTTATGATGTCAACGTCATGTTCGGTATATGAATTCTTTTCAAAACTCTGGATCGTAATAATACCAATCGTACTGCCATCCTTAGAAACTAAAGGGACCCAAATAGATGATACAGGCATATCTCCTGCAATTGGTAATGGTGGTTTATGACCAGGAATAAAATTATTGTACTCAAGCAAATAATCATTCACAAAAACCTCTTTTTGATTTTTAAATGACCAAACCGGCAAACGATCGTCTTCATTTAAATCATAAAATGCCGAGCCAACGTTTTTTCCCCTTTCCTTACCCATCGGATAATTTAGGCGTTGTTCTTCTTTGTTATAAATACCTATCCAAAAGGATGAAGCGTCCATTAATTCGTTGATCTTCTCGTAGCTGGTGTCAATAATTTTTTCAACGGTTAAGCAAGAAGATATTTGCTGTCCGATTTGACTAAGCAATTTTATATTGTGATAAGTGTGTTCGATCTCCAGCGTTCTGGTTTTAACTGCCGCTTCCATATTCTCATATAAGCGGGCATTTTCTAAAGCAGTAACAACATATATCCCTAAATTCCGAATAACATCAAGATGATATTCTGTATAGGCATTTTTTTTAAAACTCTGAACAGTTATCACCCCAATATGCTTGTTTGCAGTTGATAGAGGATAGTAGATAATTGATTCAACCTGTTCGCCCGCTATGGGTGGTGGAAGTGTTTTTCCCGGAAAAAATTTTTCGTAATCTTTTCTAAAATCATTAGTAAAAATTTCTTTTTGCTCTTTAAAACACAATACAGCAAATCTGCTATCATCGGTTAAATAATAATTTCCTGTTGGGATTTTTTTCCCTTTTTCAATGTAACCTACAAACTGCACACAATTTTCTTCGGCATTATAAATACCAATGCCAAATGAAGTGGCATCCATTAAGGAATTAAGGCTAGCATAAACCCTTTCGTTTATTTCGCTTACAGAAAGGGAGGAGATAATTTCCTGACCTATTTCTGCAACCTTAAGCAGAGCCTTATTTGGATCTTCAAATATTTTATTTTCATTAAAAGACATGATCAAAGAATGATAAACCGAAAGTATTTAGGTTATAACAAATTTAACAAAATATAGTTATTAACCTAAATACCCTAGATAACCTTATTATAAAATTATTGAATCCCGTGTTGGGTATGTTTACTGATTTTTAATTATAAAATCGAAATCGTCAATCTAGTAAGTAATAAAAAGAATTTAGAGATCCTAATGAATGCATCTTGCCCTTCCACTCACTTGTAATTCGCTTAATAAAAAATGCACAAACACGGACACTCAGGAAAACAGTAATTCAATCCTTTTTGGTAGGATCTTCAATTTGTTGTTTTTTAATTTCAACTATTTTAATAACTGCTCGGTTTTTTGAATTTTATTTAGATCAAAACCTTTCTCCTTTAAACGGGAAATTATTTGCGTGTAAATTTCCTCATTCATTTTAGGCTCTCGTGAAAGTATCCAGAGGTACTTCCTATTTGGATGACCAACCACTGCATAACTATAATCACTTGCCAGATCAATTATCCAATATTTAGCTCTGAATGGCCAAAAGAACTGAACTTTCAATTTTGAATTACCTGAATTTTCCTCTACAAATGCTTTTCCTTTTATATAAGATTCTTTTCCTGTAATGCTATCTTTGTTGCATCTGTTTTCTACGATCACATAATCTTTGTCTGTTAAAGTATATTCTGCAGTAGTGCAATGGCAACCTTTTTGAAAGCTTTGTGGAAAGGAAGCAATTTCATACCATTTTCCGCAATACTTTTTTAGATCTACATTTGGAACCGTTTGTAAGGTTTGTGATTTCATCATAAAAGAGGCTGTTATAAGCAAGAGTAATAATCTATATTTCATTTTCAATTTTTGTTAGTTCAACACTTGTATTCCATAAGTCTGTTGTTTTATTTTTATCAAACGATTCTTTAGAAGGAGCAATTTCTTTGTCTCTATCGAAATATTTGCCGGTAAGGCCCTCAAATTTTTCGGAGGTTACTAAGTTTGCTAAAAGTTTGCCCGACCTCTGAGGTGTGCTCATTGCATCTTTTACAAAAAGAGGAAGAATGTATTTTAAAAATAATTTTTGAAATAATTTTTTATTTAAACCACCCAATCCTGTATCAGGCATTAAGCCCGGATTGTATGCGTTTATAGTTATTCCTTTATTAATAAATCGTTCACTAAATTCATGAGTATACATTACCATGCATAGCTTAGAGGTAGAGTATCTGATATTGCCGGAACCTTTTAGATCCGCCTTTTCTTTTTCAGGAAAGGCTAGATCGTGTGCATTGGTGTAATTTGGTAAAAACGCTTTCATAGGACCATCGTTACGATGAAGTTCGCTACTTACCATTAAAATTCGTGCAGGCAGATGTAAATGTGCAAACAACAAATGGATCAGTAAAAAATGACTTAAGCAGTTTACTTGAAAGGTGGTCTCAATTCCGTCTTTCGTAAAAGTAGTGATGTCATCGCTTGATATACCTGCATTGCATACTAATGCATTTAAAGCTGGGTATTTGTTTTGGATGTATGAGTTAGCAAATTCTTTCACAGAAGCAAACGAGGAAAGATCTAAATGCAAAAAACTAATGTTTGGGTTGCCTGTTTCCGAAATCATCCGTGTAGCAGCTTCTCGTCCTTTTTTCTCATCACGGCAAGCCAAAACAACATGCCAGGTCTTACTTTCTAAAGCAATGTTTTTGGCACAGTCATATCCCAAACCGGTGTTTGCACCTGTTATAATCACGCTTTTTTCAGGATTAGTCATAGCCTTTGGTAATAATGTGAAACAAGGTAGGTACTAAGTATGGCTAATCCAATGATTTTTATCTTTCCTTATATGATGGAAGTCATATATTAGTGCAGAGAGTTATTTTATGTGCGAGAAATGAGTGAAATTTAAAATCAATTGCACAACGTTAGAACACTAATAAATTAGCTGAGAAACTTCAGAAAGCGATTTTTAGAACAGGGATATTACTCTAGTTAAAGAACTAGTTATTCTCCCACCACTTAGTGATTAATTTGTTTTGTTTAACAACTGTTTGAGTTGTGGAGTTTAATTCTGATCTTAATTCGGTTGATTGTTCGATCCAAATATTTTCATAGTTGACAACTGTTATTGCATTTTTCCAAGCGTAATCAGCAGGCTGAATAATTATGCTATTTAAACTGATATTACTACGCACAGCCTTGTAGATATTAAAAGCTGCCCTTTTTCTTTTTTTAAGATTGGTATTCATTTGTGGCTTTTTTGTGCTGCAAATTTCGGCTAACAGGCAGCATTAAACCTGTTGTTTATATTACCAAATTATTAAATTTAAGTGTGCTATAAGGTTTTAGGTTAAAAATGAAATTATCATTTAACATCAATTAGTATTGAGTGTTCTGAATTAGTACAGCTCAGTCAATCTGCAAATTCAGGTGAGCGGAGAAGTTGGGCTAATTTAAATGGGCTGAACTTTTCCTTTCATTTGAGGAACCGGCGAGATTAACATTACTGATCACTCCCTTGCCGAATTGCAATACCAAAAGTAAATCCTTGTAGGATTTCGTTTTTTATTCCCTTCATTTTTTTTTAGTAAATTTTAAAAGTCTGTCGGAAACAAAAAAAGTCTCTCGAGAAAAGCGAGAGACTTTTTGTCTTTTTAGTGGACCCGGAGAGATTAGCTTCGCTGAACTCTCCTAACCAATCTTGCAATAGCAAAAAGAATCTTTGCTACGCAAAGATTCTTTTGTTTTTATGTTCATTTCGCTAGAAACTAAAGTTTCTGCTCATCCACATAAAAACAAAAGCCTCAACAAAGTTGAGGCTTTTTGCTCTTAGTTGTGGACCCGGAGAGATTCGAACTCTCGTCCAAATAAGGAATAAATAAGCTTTCTACACGTTTAGTTATAACTTGGTTGTAGGCGAAGGGCAGGCGTTATATCAAACCAACCCTTAACTTAGCTATTAATATTGCTTTACATAATAGCATTTGTAAAACAAACTACACATTTATGATGCTTTACCCAAGGCGCAGAGCAGCTTAGCTCCCTGGAAAGCAAAGGACACTTAATTCTAAATTAAGCAGCCATAGCGTAAGAATTCTCTTCGCCAAATAAAAGTTTTGAAAGTTAAATTTAAAGAGCCATTCTTACAACGCTCTACATGCTTACATATCTAATGCGCTTACTGTCAAATCCGGTCGGGCCCGTGTGGAATTTTAAATGTCAAATGATAAATTTTAAATTATCACAAAACAGTAAACTCCTTCAAAGAACATAACAAAGGTACAACATTTTAAAGGCGGAAAATAGATTTTTACTATATTTAACTTACAAAACCCAAAAAATCATGAAAAAGATCATCGCTTGTTTACTATTCATAACACTTGCAACTCATACATTTTCTCAAGAAACCGTTAAATCAAAACCTTTAAAATTAAAATACACACCCCCTGCCGGTTGGGTTGCCGAAGAGTTTGGCGCTAAATTAAATTGGGAAGAAACGGGAAATGCTTTATGCAAATGCTCCGGCGTTAAGTTCAGCAAACAACACAAAGACGGTAAACTAAACGTGATGGTTTATCCCAGCACACAATCGGGATTAGATTCTACAAAGCGAAATTTTGTTGGCGCCTTAAGATTTGAAAATGTAGAAAAATACGATAAAACAAAAAACAAATTCTTTTCATTCGAAAGAAAAAAATCAAATTTTACAGATACAAAAACAAATAAAAAATCGTTTGACGTTATTCGCTACTTCGCCAAAGTTGAAGATCATTTTTATATTATCTACTCTTGGCAAGAAAACACTTCGCTTATGAGCCCGCAAATAGAAAAAGAATTGTTTGAGATGATAAATGCAATAGAACCGCTTTAAACAAACTTTACTTTTTAAATTTTAAATTAAATTGCAATCCGTTATTATTTGAAAAATTAGATTCGCCATCTAATTGTTCTGTTAAAGATTTGATCAAGCCCAAGCCAAGGGAGTTTTTTTCTTGCTGCTGCGTCATATTTCCCGGTCCGTTATCTTTTAACTCAATAATAATTTCGCCTTGATATTCTTTTAGCTTCAAATCAACTTTTAATTTTCTTCCGGCTATTTGGCCATGCTTAAATGAATTTGTGATAAACTCATTGATGATCAATCCACACGGAATAGCCTGCGTTAGACTTAAATTGATCGGCTCAGAATTTAATTCCACCTCTAAATTATCTTTACCGCCAAATGAATTAATGAGTTCGTTAGCAAGAACATTTAAATATTCCTTAAAATCTAAACTATCAATATTATTGCTGTTATATATTCTGGTATGGATCAAGGCCATCGAAAAAACCATGTTCCTGCACTCATCAATTGCATCCTGAGCTTCTTTTGAGGTAATGGTGTTCTTTTTTAAATTCAATAAACTAGTTACCAAATTTAAATTGTTTTTAACGCGGTGAAATAATTCAGCCAATAAAATTTCTTTTTCTTTTAAAGCACTTTTTAACTGCTTCTCTTGTTTATTTGCATCAAAAGAAATAATAAAAATAAAGGCAAATGCGATAAAAAAACTTAATAAAATATTAATGTACATGATAGGCGCAATTAATGATTCAGAAATTACGACCTTAAAAATCTCAAAGTGGAATGAAAAAATAATTGCAAAAATTGTAATAGAACAAAAAACAAATTGAATTACAAGGTGAAAATAAGTTTCGCTGCGCCCTAACATTTGCGTTAAAACTAAAACAAACGGGAAAAAATAAAGAATCGAAAAAGCTTCAGGGCCGGTTTTAACTGAAAGGAAAAAGAAAAGAAAACAACCTATCAATGTAAACAAATAAGATGCCGAAATATAGTTGAATTTACTGTTTAGAAAAAGCACCACCGGAGCCAATGCCATGACAACTAAAAACTCTATAACGGAACCATAATAACCAATTAATAAAAACAAAAAAAAACCTATACACACATTAATAAATCCCAAGAAGCTGGATAAATTTAATTTTCGTGTTAGAAGGATCTCCCAAGGTTGATAGTTTTTTTTAACGCCAATATTACCAATTCTATTTATAAAACTATTAATTGCCATTAACCATACTGTATAGAATACTAATGTACTAAAATTTATTTATTTGGTAAGGTTAATCAACTCCTTAGCTTTAATAATTTCAAGATCTTTTCTGTTTAAAATATCCGAAATACCATATTCAATCTTATGATCCGGCAAAATTCCATGCCCCGTAATTGTTGGGCAAACATCATGAACGATCCTAAAAGCTGGCATTCGTATTTTTGATTTTGTGTTTGGCAATGTGTAATATGGAGTAATTCCTGCATTGCATCCTTCCATAGCACCCGCAGTTTCTTCACCAATAAATACGGCCTTTTTATTGGTTTTTAAATAGGCCGCCACTAAACAAGATGCAGAAAAGGAACCGCCGTTTATTAAAACAAAGATCTTATTATTATAGTGGTTCTTTTTGCGAGGTTTAATGGTATAAACAAAATTATCGGTATCGTTTATTATTTTCTTTTTTGAAATTGTTCCTAATCCAAATCGCATGAACTTATAAAATACAGGTAAGCTTGTATATTTTTTATAAGGATAAGAGCGAATAGAAGTTCGCAGAGTTTGTGTTTGTGCAGTATCCAACAAATAACTTAATAAATTATAACAATTCTCCAAGCTTCCGCCACCATTATTACGAAGATCGATTATCAAATTTTCTGTTTTATTTTTTTTGAGTTTTCTAAAAATTTTTCGGTATGCTGCTTTAGAACGCTTTCGTGAAAAGGCATATAATTTTAAATGCATAGTAACATTTTCATCATCTAAAAAACCAAACTTCATTTTAGCCAATGGATAATGTTTAAAAGAACTATCCGTTTTTATTTCTAGTGGCAGACGCGGAAT
>JALHPG010000134.1 GCA_022842625.1 Bacteroidia bacterium
TGCTCTTCCGATCTCCTCAACATACCCAAAAGCTATGATTCAATTCAAATACAAAAAAAATAAACTAGCGCTCGTTTTTGCGCTTTTATTTTCTTTTGTATTAATCCCCCAGCTTCACAGTCAAAACGGAACAAAAAATTCTAAAAAAGATCTCGAGAATAAAAAGAAACGGATCAACGATGAGATCAGTGAAATTAATTCGATGCTTAGCGAAACCAAAGCAAGTAAAAAATCTTCTATTGGTGCCTTAGTGAACATTAACATGAAACTGGAAAAACGCCAGGATCTAATAAACACTATTAATGCCGAGATTATAGAAATAAACCGCGATATTAAAGAAAGCGAAAAACAAACCGAACAACTTAAAGCAAATTTAGAAAAACTAAAGAGTGATTATGCTCGCATGATCGTTTTTGCGCAACGTAATCAAGATGCTTACAGTAAAATAATGTTTGTATTTGCGGCAGAAAATTTTAATCAAGCATACGCGCGTTTAAAATATATGCAACAATATTCTGAATTCAGAAAAAAACAAGCGGCAGAGATCATTTCAACACAAACACAATTATTGGCAAAACTAAAAGAGCTAAAAGAACAGCGCCATGAAAAAAATGTTTTATTGGGTAACGAAGAAGAAGAAAAAATAAACCTCAGCAGTGAAAAGCAAGAACAAGAGCAGGTTTTAACCGAACTTCAAAAGAAAGAAAAAGAATTAAAAGTTCAATTAGATAAAAAGAAACAAGATGCGGTTGAATTACAATTAGCAATTAAAAAATTAATTGAAGCAGAAATAAAAAGAAAGCTGGAAGAGTCTGCCAAGGCTGAAGCCGCCGCCATAGCTGCTAAAAAAGCAAAAGAAGAAAAAGAAAATAAAACCAAAGTGGTAAAAGAAAAAACATCGAAAGAAAAGGAAAAAGTTATTGTTGCCGATGTTAAACCCGAAAAAGAAAAAAAAGAAAATTTATTTATGCCTGCGCTAACCGAAGAAACAGAGGCTCTAAGTGCCGATTTTTCTAATAACCGCGGTAAATTACCTTGGCCTGTTGGCAAAGGCGTTATTTGTGAAACATACGGTGAACACGAGCATCCGGCCATTAAAGGTTTTATGATGTTTAATAACGGCGTGGAGATCTGCGCTACAAAAGGAACACAAGCAAGAGCCGTTTTTGAGGGTGAGGTTACGGGTATTGCCGTTTCGCCAACGGGCGGAAAATTAGTGATCATTCGTCATGGTGAATATTTAAGTGTTTATAGTAACATTACTGATGTAACTGTAAAAACCGGACAAAAAGTGACTTTAAAACAAATTATAGGCACCGTTGCCCACGATGAAGAAGAAGGCAAAACCTCTATGAACCTTCAAATTTGGAAAGGTCAGAAAACAATGGACCCAAGCGGTTGGTTGTTTAATGCGCGTTAGTGGCACTAACTCGTGTAAACCTTTTCATCACTTCCGGTTTCTCTATTAAAAAAGCAGTTCGACAAGGAACTACTTTTTTATTTTAAGGACAGTTGGTGTTAATTTTGTTTGATCATTTTTTTAGTATCAACAGTTTTTCCATCAACTACTAACGTGTAAGTATAAATACCGTTACTTAAATCATTTGCATAAACTGTAATTTCGCCTGCACCCTTTTTAGTTATATCAATTGTTTTTAAAATACGCCCCTCTATAGTTCTAAAAATTAATTGTGCATAGCCGTATTTTTCAGGCACATTGTATTTTATAACTGTGCTCTCGCTAAAAGGATTTGGTTGATTTTGATCTAACACTAACATATCAACATTACTTAATGTAACCGTTTGTTTGTTTAAAGTAGTTACACTTGCCGCAGAATTAGGATTATTAACAGGATTAATTACACGTGCACTTGCAGTATTACTCAATGCAGTGCGAATACTATCAATAGTGCGTTGTTGCTCTTGTACTCCTTTAATTAAAATGCCTATTAATGCTGTATAATTTAAATTCTTATAAGTGCCGCCTGCGGAAACAACATTGCCTAATGTATCTTTACGGTCACCAACAGAATAACTGTTAATAAGCTCTGGTAGGACTGATTGTACTTGTTGCGCGATTAGACCATATTGTTTTTGATTATTTTTCTTCAAAAAATATTTTGTAGTATCATAGTAAAACTGTTTTGGTTGTAAGAGTTTTAATGTAGCTATTGCGTTAGAAATTGTATCAATATTTGTTTTTAAATTTATATCAGACGGAACAGGAATATTGTTAACCGTTAAAGCTTGCGTAATTACAACATCACCATCGAAGTAACCTGCATAATTGCCACTCGTTTGTGAGTTATATGGGTTAAAAGGAGTAGGGTCAAAAAATGCGCCATATACTGCAATATTTTTAACCGAAGTTCCATTACAAATATCAATCGTATTAATACCATTAGTGCCCACAATACCACCCATAGCAACGTTTTTAATGTCGTTAGTTAAATCTGTAGTTGCCACCGAACCATATTTTGTCCAAATAGATTTACCAACCACCTGAGAAGCGCTTGCGGCGCGTCTTGTTTGAAAAATATCTGGGAGCGGTTGATTTAAAAATAATTGATTAAGCGCTCCCCAAGCCTCAGATGTGTTGGGGTCGGTAGTTTGTGCTGTAAGTATTCCACCCATAAGGGTTTTACCTTCGATAGCAGTAGAAACAATGCCTTGATTAATGTTACTACCTACCGCACCAATTGCCGCTGAAGAAACGCCAATATTATTTTGTGCGTTTTTTACAGTTACCAGATGCCCATAATTTGTTGGACCTGTACTTAATATATCCATTATAATACCACCTGCCCCACCAGAAGTGGTATTTACAATATACATAGAATTGCTAACAGTATTGTCGTTAAGCTCAAATCTAGCGTTGTATGTAGAGTTAAACGAGTTTGAATTTGCTAGGCCCGTGCCAATACCAAATTGGCCTGTACCATTCCAAACTAAATTATTACCATTTTGGTTTACATCCGTATTATGCAGCAACGTACCTCCTAACTCAACATCAGGTGGGCCAAACGTGACATTTAATCCGTTTTTAGCTGTAACAACTGCTGGGCCTGCACCGCCGCCATCAGGTACAAGAACAACATCACCCAAATTATTAACGCTTAGCACTTTGCCGCTTACATTTGTTACAGTATTCGAGCCAGATGTTAAATCGGTAAAACGTAAACCGCTGGCGCCGGGTGTAATACTTGTTGCCTGGCTGTTTATCTCTAAAGTATTACCAGGAGTATTAGTTTGAATACCAACAAAACGTGGACGTTGCGCAACGGGAAGAGTTGTATTGGTTGGTAATAAAATATAATCACCGTTTGTTGTTGTGCTAATATCTGTAAAATGTGTATTTACAAAACGTGTTACTCGCATTTGAGGAGTTATTGCGGGAGTAAACACTTCAAGTTGTCTTATTGGATTTGAAGTGCCAATTCCTGAAAAACCTTCAATGATCATACCATTTGCTGGAGCATTAAGCCCGCCAAAACTGGCACCAATAGCTTGATTCCCTGAAATACCCAAAGTGCTTAATGGATTATTAATATTCATCCCAGTCCGCCCACTAACAAACAGTCGCGCTAATAAAGGGTTAAAACCACCAAGTGGCGAAGTGCCAATTGATAAATTTACATTTGCAAAAGTTGGGTTACCGCCAATATTTATTTTGCCTGTAGTTGATTGGATGTTATCGTTACCTGTTTGTGGAAACCCCCCGAGTATTAACGAATTGTTACCAACCTTTAAAATCCTGGTTTTAATACTATCAGCGCGTAGATATTTACTAACATAAATACTATCAGCGTTCAATGCGTTTTCAAAATTTACTGCTTTTTTAAAATTGAACCTTCCATTGTTTTCGACGTCAACCGATGTCTGATCGTTCGTAATAATTTTAAAGCCTTTGTTATTTTTAGGTCCTAGTTTGGCATTATTACTCACCCCATTGTTACCATCCGTATCCCATTTATCCTGAGCAACAGAAATTAAGCTCAGGCTACAAAGCCCGAAAATCAAATACACTTTTTTCATAAAATTTTAGTTTTTAATGTTTAACAATTATTTTTTTTCTCAGGACTCCTTTGTCTGTATATAATTGCAGAACATATACTGATTCGGGTAAATCGTTTATTCTTATAGATTCATATTCGGAAACATTACCTGATTGAATTGTGTTACTTTCAATATCTAATAATTCCCACTTTAAAGTATTTTTAATCCCTTTTATATAGAAGTATTCATTACAAGGATTTGGATGAACTGATATTTCTTCACTATTTTTTTTATTATAATCATTTAAAGCAGTATAAATTAAACATTGAGTTTGAATATTAATATTACAAATTAAAGAATCTGTAGATAAACAGATATCATCAAAATAATAATAAGCAGAATTAATACCGTTTCCATTATAAACTTTAGTTGTATCTGAGTTGGCGTAATCGAAAAAACTTCCAATCGATACATATTTATAATTACTATCAGCTGTAAATGAAGCCTTTATTGTAGTCCAGTTGAGGGTGTCTGAAATAACTTGGTTAGTGTAAATCTGAGAAAAATTATTTATATAAATATCACCAGACGAGCCAGTAATAAAAGTAGGTTTTTTTGTAAACAGTTTCATTCCTTGCTTTGATGTTGCATATTGCATAGGAAATCCAATTATCCCATTTGAACCAACAACTTTATATGAAATATAATACTTAGTATTTTTAATCAATGAATCATTTAATTTAGCTGCAGCTAACTCATTTACACATCCATTCAAAGAAGGAGACACAAAGGTATAAAGACCAAGATATGAACTGCCGTTTGCTGGGCATTGGAACCCAAAGGAATTATTTGGCACATTATAATTCGGATTAATATTATTACATACAGTAAAGTAATCAGGAGAATTTCTTATTTCAAACCAATCTTTAGCAAAATGCGCTGGACTATCAGGGTATGTATTTTCAGGGCAGGTGTCTTTTATTTCAAACGAGTGGTTTGGCACCAAATTTTGTTGAGCAGTTATAATACTTGCTAAAAAGAAAAAAGAAATTATAATGCTTATTTTTTTCATTTACCTAAGATATAAAAAATAATTGCTAAAGCAAATTCTATACTGTTAAATAATTGTGGTTTTGCGTTATGGTATAATTTATAGGATCGCAAATCCCCGCTCGTCTTCGTTTGAGTGCAACGGCAACGAAAGTGGTTTGCATTGTGCGTTACAAGCGCCACTTTAATACACCCTTGTTACACCTTACTAAACGAAGACTAGCGAATAATAAAAGATTTTACTTTGGTAACACCCTATTGCCTCTAAATAATACTTGTGTTTAAATACTTGCTCATAATGCCTATTATATAAATATTTTTTAGTTCTTAAGCCCTCCGCGCCAAAATGATCGTGTTCTTTTAATTTAAACCTATAGCGTTTTATTTAACTACTCTTAATATAATTGTATATCTAAAAACAAGAAAGCCGTTCTAATTACAGAACGGCTTTCTTGTTTACTTCAGCCATGAAGTTATTTTATAAAACTATTTATTAATCTTCGCCTTTATATACCGGCTTAATTTTAAGTGGTATATATAAACCAAAAGTTAAAGTAGCATAGTAATTATTAAAGTTTACAGGCACGGTTGCTTTTGGATCTTTAACCGGCGCTTTTGGTCCCGGACGATTTCCGAATTCGAATTTAGCACTAAAGCCTTGCTCTTTTGGTTTACGCCAAACCCAGCCCATACGCCATCCGAAGTAACTAATTTTATCATACTTAACATCGTATGTTGTTCCATCAGGTGTCTTAAAATCTTTAATTAATACAACCGGAGCAAAAATACCATCTATATAAAAATCGGTGTAACGTTTGTTTTGACGATATCCCCAGCCGTCAACATCAATAAGTAATTGAACGATCTTTCTGAAATTAATTCCACCAAAAATTGCTGTAGAAGCAAAGCCGCCATATTGACCGCTAAAATTAACGTTTGAAGCAGAATCTTTTAATTTAAAATCCGAAGCGCCGCCTTTAAACGTTGTTAAGCTATCTGCTAAAAATTTATAGCTAAGTGAGTTGGTCATTTGATAAACACCACCACGTAGTGATGTAACACGTCTTACTGTTGCAGGAACACCGCCTCTGATAGAAACTGTAGTTCTGGTATTGCCTGAAGTTGTTTGGCTTAAAATAATTGGCACATTTTTTTTCTTATCCTTGTTATAAAAAATAAAGCCTAAGCTTCCTTCAGTATAAAAGTAATTACGTGTATTATCATTTGAAATTAGGTAACCTTTAGTTCCAAAGCCGGTTCTAATATCGAATCCCGCTTGGATTCTTTTACCCATCATATACTCTGCTCTTGCGCCCCAGCCAAATGAATAACCATTCATTCCACTGAATTCGGAAAACAAAGGGTCTATGGCTAAAGAGAAGTTTTTGATATCATACGGATCGTCTTCTATAACTTTCCAAGTAACGCTTTGGGCATTTATATTGGTAGCTAAAAACGCCGCTAAAGCTAAAGTGATTTTATATCGTGTTTTTTTCATGAGTCTTGTTTTTTATCTTTAAAAGAATTTTGTTAAACCAAATCTAATAACAAACGATTTTACTTTTGCGTTTGTAACTGTTGCGTCGTTTTTAGGCGTGTATTCAAACTTTTTAGAATAAAAGCTTGGCATAATAGACAAACCATATTTTTGAAAGATAGAATACGCAATTGTTGCTTCCAAATAAGTACCACTGCCTTTAGTAATGTATGATTTTGCCGAATAGCGCTCATACCCTACTTTACCAACTAATCTTAATTTTCCGAATTTTTTGTAAGCCACAACTCCTAAACCTAAATTGGTGTAAGCACGTTGGTCAAATGTTTTTTTCAAAGAATCAAGATTAGAAGTGCTAGAGCCAACATTAATGTTTGGTCCCATTCTAAACTGATCGCCTTTTCCAAACAAGTAACCAAGTCTTCCTGAAAAGAAAGCGCCTTCTGCTTTAGAAATTTTTATTTGATTATCGTTGGCTTTATTTGTTTGTGTAGCGCCATAATATAAAGCACTTAGATCGGTATTTAAATACCAATGATCCTTTATGCGGTCTATCATTAAAATTGGTAAACCCGCACCGTATTTATATTCGCCAAGTTTGGCATTATCTGTTTTAACTCTAACAAATCCCACTTGCAACCCGGGGAAATATTGACAGTTAATTCCTACCTGCGCCTTAAGGAACAGGCTGCTTATTAATAAGGAAACAGCAGTAAATAGTATTCTCATATTAGTTGTTTAATTATTTATCAAATATATAATGTATGTTAAAATTGTGCCATACCCAACTGTGGGTATATTAGTTTTTTAGAATTGTAAACTCTACTCTACGATTAAGTTGTTTTCCTTCTTCGGTATCGTTTGTGGTTAATGGTTTTGTTTCGCCATAACCCTTAGCGGTTAAACGCTCAGCTTTAATTCCTTTTGAAACTATATACTGCATAACCGCTTGCGCTCTATCGCCCGATAATTTTAAATTAGCTTCGTCAGATCCAACATTATCTGTATGACCCGATAATTCTATTATCATTTTTTCGTTTTGCGTCATTAATCCAATTAACCTATCCAACTCCGGAAAAGATTCGTTACGAAGTGTTGCAAGCGCAACATCAAAAAAGATATTATTTAATCGTATGGTTGAACCAACTTCTAAAGGCACTAAATACAGATCGCGCGTAATTTCTTTATATTCTGCTACCGCAGTTAGATCAAGGTTATCCGAAACAGAAATATGTTTTTCGGCATAGGCCATAAAACCATAATTTTTTCCATAGGGTAAAACAATTTTGTATTCGCCTGTTTTTGGATCAGATGAAGCAACGCCAACATTTTTACCATCTTCTAAAGTTTCGTACTCAATACTTGCGCCGATTGGTTCTTTGGTTTTTGCATTATATACTTTACCGCTAATTAATACTACCGGGTTAGGGCGTAATTCTGTAATTAATTTTATTTTAACGATATCACTTTCGCCTAGCGTGTTTTTATTATTGGTCATGTAGGCATCTTCGCCTCTTGCATCTAATGTATAATAAGCGTCCCAATCGTTTGAGTTAATGGTTGGTCCTAAATTTACAGGCTCTGACCAGTTTTGCCAGGTATCATCCAAGCGCTTCGACATCCAAACATCTTGATTGCCGTAACCACCGGTTTTATTAGAAGAGTAATACAAGGTAACGCCATCTGCTGCCATAAACGGGGCAAACTCGCTGAATTCATGTATGCTAAGCGATTTTATTTTTTCCGGCTCAGACCATGTATTATTGTTTAATGCTTTACCAACAAATTTGGTAAAATCTTTAACTGATTTTGGTTTACTCCAATTATCTTTTAAAGTAAGGTGACTAAAATACAAGTCGTGATTACCTTTATTTTTATCATCCGAAAAGGCAAAAATTATTGTTTTTCCGTTTGGCGCAAGAAAGGCACTATTATATCTTCCCATGTCGCCATATATTTTATAATTTCTAATTTCTAGTTTTTTAGGATCCTTCCACTCTCCTTTTTTGTTTTTTACAACCACCGATAATCCGGGCCCTTCGTACTCGCCATCTTCAAAAGCGCCACGAACCAATAATTGATTTCCATCCGTTGAAACATTAAAAACGTTGGAGCTTTTACCCGAATGGTTAAGTGGATCTTGCGGGTGAATAGCTTTAGACCAGCCTGTTTCTGTTTTTACACAATACCATACATCTTGGCCGGAAAGGTTGGCGGAGTGACCATCTCTAACAAAATAAAGTGTTTTTCCATCGGCGGTAATAACAGGCAATAACTCTGCAGCTGATGAATTTACATTTGAACCCAGGTTTTCAACAACTGTTTTAGTAACAGTTGTGTGAGTAACGG
>JALHPG010000135.1:0-1926 GCA_022842625.1 Bacteroidia bacterium
CACTATAAAACCGAAGGGACCGAAGGGTAGTGATGAAGAAAATGTAATTGTCGCCTGCCTTTTAAATTCTTGCTCGTGCCCATCCCACTTAGTGTATTGAATAGTTATGTTTTTAAAAATTTCTTTTGCTTCTGACAAATAGCCTTCATTTTCATTAATATTTTTTTTACCTGAAAGACTTGCGAGCACGAGTAACCACTCTTCAAAATATTTATTTGCATAGCCCTGAAAAGTATCCCGTTTTTCATTAAACAGCTTCAAGCTTTCCTCATCCTTAAAGGTTTTATCCCTTTTAGCAACAAGACCTTCGTAAAACCTATTCATTGCTCCTCTACGATCATTGAATTTTTCATTTAACTTATCCCAGTCTGGTTCCCGATTAGATAATCTTACTTTTTCCATATTAATTTTCCTCCTTTACATTTATTGCAGGCATTATCTTCTTTAGGGCACCATATGAATGCGCCAACGAATCGACCATACAATCAAGAACAGATAATGGTACTTTACCGGTACCCGCTAAATAAATTATTCGATAACATAAAAAACCATCAAAAAAAACCTTTTCTTCGATCTTCCCAGAAGCCCCTCCCAAAAAGGATTCCAGAGGGGGTAAATCCCCGAAAATGAGTTGAATAAAATTTTGATCTACTTTAACGCATTTATTTAATTGTGGTGATACCAACAAGTAGGCATTAAACCGAGACAAAAAGTCCCCTTGAAGGAACTCTGCAATTTCTTTTTCCATTTAAATATTCCAGCTAACTACTAACATAAAGATAATATAATAACAGCGACTGTCAACCAACTGGCTGACAATTTTTTTACCAGAACTCAAGACCTTGAACACTTACAAAATTGCTATGGAAAGGTCTGCATTTACCAAAAAATTGGGCAAGAAAATTGCTAAAATCCGTACAGAAAAAGGTATTAGCCAATCAGAATTGGCAAGGATGTGTTTAAAAGACAGGCAGTCATTACATCGTGTTGAATTAGGGCAACGAACACCATCCTCGTTTTATATTTATGAGTTAGCAAACGCTCTTGATGTAAGTGTTGGCTCCTTTTATGAATTTTAGTCACCATACAGGCACATTAAGGTGATTTTGCTCATTAACAATCCATTTTTAACTAAATTTTAGCCTTCTGGTTATTAATAGTCCGAAGGTTCTTCTATCTCAACATCATAATCAACACTAAACATCTGCACCTCATTACCAGCGATGACCATATCCATTGCCTTCAATGCCTCTTCGTCAATAATAGGCTCATAACTTATCAGCTTCTGAAGGTCAGCATTTAGCCAATCAGAGTTCCATAAGTTTACTGACTTATCATTAACCTTTGTACATAACAGTTCATTGTACTCCTTTAACCGATCACTTTTCACGGTAATTCTCTGGAGCCATATTTTTATATGCCCGGTGTTTGGTATCTTCTCAAATTTATTTAATACCTGATTAATTATTTTTTTTCTTTCTTCCTCGTCATTTATGAACTGAAGCAAACGGCTCAGGATTGCCGCACAGATGGAATAAGATCTTGGGTTCTTATAGGCAATATCCACAACAATGCTTATTAACGGTAACGCGCTAAGGTCAGCATATTGCTCAATAGCAGACACCCTGTTGTAAAATTTATCTAATGCTTTACTTAAACTTCCTGAATTAGGATGATGTAAAGAAAGGTTATGAATTAAAAACAAATGTTCCTGTATGTTTGCAGTGCCACGTTTAGCCATCATCCAATAGTGCTTGTCTGCTTTAACGGCGCTATGAATTACATCACTCGAAACGATGGTTTTTTGAGCATTCAATCTCATTCCCAGGTCAATTAAAACCTCTGTGAGCATTTTTGCAATTAATTCTGCATCTTGTGGGTTCTTGGAAAATATACGATAATCGTCCCTGTAACGAATAATTTTAT
>JALHPG010000135.1:1936-8845 GCA_022842625.1 Bacteroidia bacterium
GTTAACTCCGTATCCGCATAACCTAAAACTATCTCTGCAATGAAATCCATTAAAACGCTACCCTGCGGTATCCCATTTGTTTGACCATACGACATAGCTCGCAATATTTTATCTATAATATTGCCGAGCAAAGAGGATTCATTTTTTTCCTTTTTAGATTTGAGTTTCGTATGTAAAGCCCACGGAACAGTATGGGTGTATATTGATCCATAGCAGTCGGAAATATCTGTATGTAACACAAAGTCATATTCCAAAGCAAGTTCGATAGACTTCTGTTCTATCGACCTCCACCATTGATTTATAGTGATTGCTTTATCGGAAAATTTACTTTCAGAAAGAATTGGTAAACTGTAACAACTGATATTGCTGTTAGCCCTGAATCCTTTAAAACTGTTTACGATAAGATTCCAGTTATTATTCTCCGCTATAATGTGCACCAGAGAAACATATAATGCTGGGTGTATTAACTGTAAAGGCCGCCAAGAATATTTTCCATCTTTATTATAAAGGAATTTATAATTAACGTCATCATAATAGTCGGGATAATTTGCTTTTCCATCTTCCGTCTGGCTATAAAAATCACTTAGTCTCTTGCTTTCAATTTTCTTAGAAATTATCTTTAACAAATTTCCGAAACAAAAATAGTTGGGTAGATCAAAATTGCAATAGCATTCTTCTTTTAAAAAAAAGTCTTTCGCTTCATCTGATGTCAATTTAACTGATCTCATAATTAAGTTATGTTTTTTACGAATGTTTCTGAAACTCGTCTGCGTTAATTTCCAATTTACCTTTGCTGCTTTCACAATCCTCTGCTGTAACAATATAATCGAGAATCAAATGAGGAGGGTTTGAATCAATAGGGCATTCAATATAAAACTTATCTACATCAACCATCGCACTTGGAAATATTGGTCTATCAATCCCACCACTATAATTATGCTGATAGTTTAAATTGTTTCTAACATAGGCAAGGCCAGTACCTTTATTGCCATCAATACCAAAACCATCCTTAACAAAACCCAAACTAAAATTTAATGCTAAGTATGGATACTTGGCAATATTCGTTCCTTCGTTAATTACCGAAACAACAACCTGCCATCTGTAAATAGATTGATGTCGCATTTCTTTTTGAATTACTCGAACTGAAACTTTCAATCTTGGTGATCTCTTCCGAGAAATCATATCGATGATATCATAGTGTTCACACTGATAAAAACTATCACCACTTCGTTTATAATAATGCTTCTCAGAAAAGTTTGCCATATGGGGGGCACTATCGCTCTGCGGAATAAAACTCTTAATAAATCCAGTGTCATCGGATATAACAATTTTTTTATGTTCAATACCGGTAACTGTGGGAGTGACTGCCTGCCCTTCTAATCTATTGAGTAGATTAAGGAATTTTGTTAATTCTTTTATTGGTCTCTTGGCTTTCGCCACATCCTGACCTTCAGTATTTGTTTTCGCTTCTATTCCCCAAATTACTATACCTCCAGTGGAGTTTGCAAACCCAGAAATAATTTTTGAAATATTCTTCTTATCAAAACCTTTGTTTTCATTGTTGTAATCTGGATGATTTACAGTTTTAAATTCAAGAGTAAGATGTTCCTCTTGCTTTTCAGCAATACATCTGTTGATTTCATTTATATCTATTATGTCAAAATATTGCTTGAGTTTCATTTGAGTTTAATATTTATTCCATTTTTATAAAGCAAATTAACCGACTGTTTTCCTCTTTAAATTAATTTCACCCGTAGTCTCTCTTGAAGTCCAATACTCCCCTTCCATATTTTTAACCTTAAAACCTGCGAAATTTAAAATTGTGGAGCCATAGTGTATTTCGCTACGGTCCCTTACACCTGGCTTGGGCGTATTTAAATAAGAATAAAATAATTGCTGGGAACCACGGTCTTTATCAATATCAAAGTTAGCACCAATACTATAACTTTTACTTTCACCTGTTTTAATCTTAACTTGGATATTGAAAAAAGTCTGATGAATTGTCACATCTGTTAAAATAGGCTCCATTTCTTGCCCTTTCCAATTTGATTTAATAATAGCCTGCCATTCACCAGATAAATTAGGAAATGGAACAAGCCAAGGATAAAACATTTTCCACTTCCAGCCCCATTTAATAAATAAAAGCCAAATGATAATATTGATTGATATAGTAGTGCCTATTTGGGACAGTGCTTTGTGAAAGTCTATTCTACTTAAATCTTGTGTAATTAGAAATAAAGCCACATAGATGCCAAAAGCCACTCCAAGTATTAAAAATCCAAATATTCTAAGGTTATATGTTACCATAATTTAATATTCTAAGTAATTCCACGCTTGTACTAAAAATTTATTTACATCCTCTCGAGACCACTTCCTACTTGAAGGGAATAGATATAAAAGTTCCGAAACCTCTCCCCATTCCTTGCAATTTTTATCCTCTTTTGTATTTTCGTATAAATAGATTATTGAATGTTTAAGTCTGTCATTCCAAGTTTCATAATCATTAAAAATTTGATTAGGCACATTCCATAGCAAACACTCAATCAAAAAGGAAGTGATGTTTTCATTAACCGGTAATTTATCTTCAATCATTTTATATCTAAGCCGTTTAAAAATACGCGTCAATCTTTTAAATCGCCTTTGTGTTAAAGCATTTTTAGATTTGCCATTTTCAATATGCTGAATGGGATAATTCACAACTGGAATCCCATCATCAGTAATAAATTTAGCGCCTATTGCTTTTCCCCCATCAGTATCGTGACGATTAAACTTAAATGTTGGGACAACGTCTGCCTCAACGCGATATGTATTAGCTACAACTGTTATGCACTTATTGTTTCTCTTTACATCATCTCTACCAAATTTTTTAACGAGGGCAGCCTCAATAGCATCTTTGTATTTAGAGAATGTGTATTCCGAATCTGAATAACCAAAATCTTCTTGCTTTTTTCCATCTGGTAGAGAAATAAATATCGTATCATTTAAACAAACATTAATATCAATATCGCTGTTAATTTTAATATTCGTGTCATTTGCATAAGAACCTTGTCCAAAGACCTCTATGTTCTTTCTGCTCAATTCAGCACTATCTGCGATTGCATCTTTAACCATCTTTTCAGCATTATTCAGTTTGCTTTCCTCCGTATCACTTGCCGGGTAGCGCCAAATATTTAATGACTCTTCTGTAAATTTTGCCATTTTTATATTACTTATTTAATTGTTTTTTTTAATCACTTCTTTTCTAACTGCATCATACCGGCTATTCACAATCTCGCCAGATATTATCAAATGAATTGCTTCCTCAATAATGTTCAATGGGGCAATAAACCATTCTCTTGGAGTGTGCCTGTTTCCGTTTTTATCAAAGACATCAATGTTTAGACAAGAACTTCCGAAAAAATTATGGAGTAACTGCTCCATCTTTTGCGGGTTCATATTATAACACTTATAGGTCATTATAATTTTAACGTCGGCCATTAGATACGTTGGCTCTTGCGTTGCGTTTTTTATTCTTTCTTCAACTTCAATTTTTGAATAGCCGATTTTGTATAAGTTGTTAATGTTCTGGATTTCGGCGTTTGTACTTTTAGACTTTAAAATATAAATGTATCCTACTTCCTTGTCTTCGGTTGTAACATTAGCAAAATATTCAACAAAGGCTTCATTCACCTCATTCTTGTTTTTTGAAATACAATGACCGTTGTCCAAAAGCGATTTGTATAACGACCTATAAAGCATATTTGATTCTGTCCCATTCTCAAAGATCACTCGAGTTCTTCCATCCTTTCTTTCGCGCGGACCGCTATTATAATCTTGTACTTCTTTTACGAAATCTACTTTTTCCAGAAATAACAAAACACCATTGTGCACATAAAAATCTCCTTGTCTTAAATTATCCTCTTTGAAGGCAACAAGCTCGCGATTACCGCTTGCCAAATCTTTCTGAACTTCTTTAAAAGTTGCCTCATACTTAGCAAAATCTTTACACGGTTTTCTTCTGGCAACAAAATCTGAAGCAGCTCTTTCGTGTGCACTCTTTACGTTTTTCAAATCAAACAGCCCTTCCGATTCACTATTAAGTAAACCAAAATCAGCATCGTTTAATATATCATCCAACGAATTATATTCCTTTTTTATATAGCTCAGTAAATTGTATTTATCGTGAGGCTTTAACATCTCCACTTTGTTTGGATCTTCTCGGAGATTTTTTAAACGCGAATAAAGCATATGTTCTTGCACTCCGCCTCCTAATTGAGGTTCCCGGTTATTCTTTTCGAAAAAGTCAGTCAGTTCTTGAAATGAAGCCAAGAGACGCTCATCGGCATTACGAACCGGCGACGAACTTGCTTTTACATTTAGCAAACCAAATGGATCATTTGAAAAAATGTCATCCAATATTTTATCCTTGTCTGTTGGCATTCTCTCTGTTACGTTTTTCTTTCTGCAAATAAATAATACACTCTGCCATTCTACGCTCTAACGGATCCGTTGATTGTAGACTTGGTTCTTTGCTAAATGTTTTTTGAAACTCAATTATTTTGGGCCACAAGATTTTCGCTTCCTCAAAATCCATTGTTATTCGGGTTGCTTCAATACTGTCTTGAATAACTTTTAGCACCTTTGTATTAACCGATTTTGAAATGATTTCAAATGCCTTTTGGAAAGGGTTTATTCTATCAATTAAATCAATGTCAATTTCATCAATGTTTACAAATCTACCCGCCATACGGATAAATCGCTTATCACCTTCCTGAGTAATTTGCCCCGTTTTAATCACCGAATCTATCACAACATATTGACGGACTTGTTCAATTTCTTCTGCGGAAAGTTCAGGATATTTAATTTGAATTATTTTAGGAATTAAAACCTTGTTCATTACCTCTGGATCAACATTTCCAGGCATAGCCTTTTGCATAGTAGTATCTTGCAAAATTGTTGCTTTAAGATCGTTTAGATCTTGCTCAACAATATCCCTTACTCTTTTTGATGTTGGCGTTTTTAACCCCCTAACTTTAATAACACCGGGCTCTACTGTTTCGTCATCAGAAACTTTTGTTTTAAATTTAAAGTTAGGAGCCAATACTTGTTCCATCAATAATGAAGCGGTAATTGCCTTCAACATATCATTTACAGCGTGTCGCACTTTATCATCTGCGGCATCGGGCTGCGCAATTAAATTAGTAAACTGTGCGTGGGTTTTATTATCGCTATCTCTTGTGCAACGACCAATGATCTGTATAATTTCCGTTAACGAACCTCTGTAACCTACCGTTAAAGCGTGTTCGCAGTATGGCCAATCAAATCCTTCCTTCGCCATACCTAACGCAATAATCAAATCCATATCATCCACTGATTTCATTTCGCGGAGATAGTTTTGGATTTTATCCCGGTCTTTTTGAGTATCGTTTACTAAATCGGCAACCTTTAGAATTTTACCATCTCCCTTACGTTTTACATAAATTACCCCTGTTGCAGAATCCTGTTTTACTATTTCACCAATTTCATCAATAATAAAATCCACTTCGCTGTGTTTGTCTTTGGTAGATTCGCCAGAGTTTACATTTGGAATGTGTAGTATGGTTTTTTTATCTGTATTTAATACTTCAAGAATTGCAGTAGTATATTTACCTGTATAAAAATGATAACCAATACCTAAAGATTTTAAATGGGTATAGCCATTTAATTGCTCATAGTAATTATAAGTAACCTTTGTAAATTTCTCTTCATCATCAGGCATTAAAACTGGCGCACTATCGCCACGAAAATACGAGCCCGTCATTGCTATGATATGTGCAGTAGATTTTTGCATTATTGAGCGAAGCAATTCGCCCAGTCTGTTATCTTCATTTGCCGAAACGTGGTGAAATTCATCGATAGCTAATAGCACATTATTAAAACTTGATTCGTCTAATTGCTCCACAGCAAAACGTAGAGTGGCGTGTGTACAAATAAGGATTTTCTCCTCATTAGCAATAAAGTTTTTAAAAGCTTGTACTTTGGTGCTACTGCCATCAGAACCAGGTGTACATAAATTGAACATATCGTTTGGCTCCCAGTTCGCAAAAAAACCAAAGTCTTTTAAATTGGTTTTAGCAAAAGATCCGCCAATAGATTTTTCGGGAACAGCAACAATCACTTTTTTTAATCCTTGATTTATTAATTTATCTAATGCAATAAACATTAAGGCTCTGGATTTACCAGAAGCCGGCGGAGCTTTCAATAATAAATATTTTGCGTCACGCGCCGTGTAGGCCTTTTGCTGCATTTCTCGCATCCCATATTTATTGATAGCGGAGCTTTGTCCTGTTTGTCCGTAGGTAACGTGCACTATATCTGGCATAATTATTTCTTTTTTGCTTTCTTTTTAACCTTTGGTTCCATTTCAAACAAGGTGCCTTTTGTATTTTCTTCTGATATCATTTGCTCATAAAGTTTAAACAAATACTCTAAGCGGTCTTCATCACTCTCAAATGGTTTACTGCGGTAGCATTGCTCTACTGCTATGTCTAATTGATGGTGTGCTTCTCTTAAACCCTTTGGCATATTTTCAGAATCGTATAATTGGGCTAATGTTTTTTCAGTGTGCTTTTCTCGCTCATCTAAAATACGATAAGCGTGTTTTTCAAGTTCCTGTTTTTGAGTAGCTGTAATTTCAGGAAACGGGAAAGTATTATAACATAAAGATGGTGAATATCTTATTCTTGATTCGTGTTTACCCCCAACAGCCTTAACCCATATCAAATGAATTTTTGAAGATAAAAATCCTAAAACATATGGCTCTGCATCATAAATTACTTGGGCGCTTTGTTGAACAACGATTTTATTATTAAGAAACCCGAAAGGTATATATTCTCTACTTTCTGAAGTAGTTTGAGGAATAATAATTTGATTTTTAATTGGGATATGTCT
>JALHPG010000136.1 GCA_022842625.1 Bacteroidia bacterium
CTTCTTTGTGGAGCAGTCTATGCACTCTAGGAATACTTACTCCTGGATTTTTTATTAATTGGCCAAGTATTTTTTTTGAATCTTCAACTTGATCTGGGTGAATTTTTATAAAATAGGTTTTATCAGTAATTTCTTTCGGGGTAAAGCCGGTTATTTTTTCAATCGCAGGACTTACATATAGCACGTTTCCTTCTAAGTTTGAAAGTGAAATAATTTCGTTTGTGTTTTCGATCAATGCCTGAAAACGTTTTTCGCTTAAACGCTGAATTTCAAGCAACCTTTTTTTTTCGGTAATATCTATCGACGAAATAAATGCGCCAATAATTATGCCGTTTTCATCTAATGCAGGTTTAAATTTATTTAATATAGTGGTAACATGATTTTCAAGAAGGTTAAACTCAATTTCAGTTTCGTAGCTTCTTCCATCAAAAACCTCCTTATAAATTTTCTTTAAATTCTCAAGTCGTTCCGGGTGGGTATAGTTAAGAATAGAGGTTCCTTTTAAAACCTCAGTGCCAAAAAAAATTTGATATTGGTTCTTAAATGGTTCATTAAAGGTAACTATGTTTAAATTGGTGTCAACCAGCAAAAGAGGGTCTTCTGTGTTTAACATCAAAAGGGTTAGTTTTTGATGAAAATGATCTACATTCAAATTTGGCATATTTTATTGGTAACTAATTAACCTTATGTCAAATTACAAAAACTATATTTTTAAATCAAGCTCTTCTTTTACAAAAATCAAATATTTCTTACAAATGAAAGAAATTAATGGATTTGGAAAGATATGGGGATTAGGTTAAAACAGTTTTTTCATGGCAATTTTAAACCATGAGGTGTATTTTCCGGGATTTTTTTCAATGTCATTCATAATTTTGTTTACATCCATCCAAACAAAATTTTCCACCTCCTCGGGGTTTATAGTAGGGTCTTGATCGTAATTTCCAAAAAAAACATGGTCAAATTCGTGTTCAGTAAGGCCGTTGTCAAAATCGGTTTTGTAGATAAAGCTGGTTTTGTGATCTACTTCACAGGTCAATCCCATTTCTTCTGTTAATCGTCTTTTGGCGGCATTTAAAACGGTTTCATTAGGTCGAGGATGCGAGCAACAAGTATTCGTCCATAAGCCGGCACTATGATATTTTGTTAAGGCTCTTTGCTGTAATAACAATTCTCCGTTACCATTAAAAATAAAAACCGAAAAAGCACGGTGCAAAAGTCCTTTTTCGTGGGCTTCCATTTTTTCCATGGTGCCAATGGCATTATCTAATTCATCAACTAAAATTACTTGCTCTTGCATAAAACAAACCTAGTTTATTTTCTAATAAAATAATAACCTTTTTATAAATTTACTTCTATAACAAAACTATATCAATTTTGTTTTAGGCGAGTAAACGCTTAATTTTCACCAATTAAAAAATCAATTCTACCAATTGCTCAAGAATATCGGCATTTTTAAACTTTTTAGGTAAATTAGTCAAAGTTATCAGAAAGCTAAATTATATACTCGCCATTTTCTTGTTTTCGATTTTTTATGAATCGACAGCCCAACAATATTTTTTTAAAAATTATAGTGTAGAAAGCGGTTTGCCATTTGTGCAGGTATCCTGCATGTACCAGCAAAAAAACGGGTATTTGTGGAGTGGCGGATATGGCGGGCTTTGCCGGTTTGATGGAAAAAAATTCCTCATATTTAATCCAAAGAACGGCTTAATAGATCATAATGTAAATGCTATTGCAGAGGATGATAGTAATGCGGTTTTTGTGGGAACTAACAAAGGTTTGAGTATCATTAAAAACTCCAAAATTTATAATTACAATAGCAAAAACGGCCTACAAAATACTTATGTTAATGCTCTTTGGAAAGGTTCTCATCAGTCTGTTTACATTGGCACTAACAAAGGTTTATATATTTTTAGTAAGCGCGTTATTAAACCGGTAAAAAAGTTTGAGTCCTACAAAATAAATTGCATTTACCGATCCGATTCAAGCTTTTTATTAGTTGGTACAGATAACGGTTTAATACTTTATGGACACAAAACATTTCAAATAATTGATAAAAAAAGCGGACTGGCTTCCAACCAAATAAATTGTATTACCCTTCAAAAAAATAAGGTAATCATTGGCACAAACAAAGGCTTAAGTATTTACGATCTTGATTCAAAAAAAATTGCCAATTATTTTATCGAGAATGGTTTAATAGATGAAAACATTACCGCCGTATTAAATCAAAATAATGAATTTGTTTGGGTTGGCTCACATAGCGGACTTCTAAGATTTGATGGCACTCAATTTTCCTATTACGCCATTGGGCCGGATAATAATTCAAACTATGTGCGTAGTTTGATAAACGACAGAGAGGGTAATGTTTGGATTGGCAGTCATAGTGGTTTATACCGTTATGCCGACAATTCTTTTTCTACCTATGATAAGGTAAATGGCCCCGGGAATGCGTTTGTATACCAAATTTTTAGAGATAAGAAAGGTGAACTATGGATCACCTCAGAAAACAATGGGGTATATAAGTACTCGCAGGGTTATTTTAAGCGGTATGGTTTAAATAATGGTTTATCCTCTAATACCTCCCTAGCAGGTTTACAGGATGCAGATGGAAGGCTGATATTTGGCACCTCAAAGGATGTTACCGAGTTTAAGAATGAAAAATTTCATACATTGCCCTTAACCCCCGAATTAAAAGGCTCTCACGATGTTTTGTTTTTAGCATCCGACAAAAAAATGTGGGTTGGCGGAAGTAACGGCGTAGCTTCCATCACCTGGAAAAACAATAAGCCTGAATCAAAATTTTATCCGATAAAGGTTAATGCGGAGTTTCAGGTTTATGGTATTTGTGAGGATGATGAGCATAAAATTTACATTGGAACACAAAATGCCGGATTGTTTAAGCTTGTAGGCGACTCTGCAATAAATATTGGAAATAAATATGGTTGGGGAACTGATGATTTTTTTACTTTAAAATATTTTAACGGTTATTTATTTTCAGCCTCCTTAGACGGATTATTAATAATCGATTTAAAATCAAATACCATCAAACGTGTTACTATCAATGATGGATTAAATTCTGATTACGTTTATTCTTTAGAGTTTGCTGAGGGTAAAAATACCTTGTGGATTGGTACCAATCAAGGTATTAATAAATTGAATTTAAGAAAGTTCTTTAACTCAGGTAAAATAGAGGTGGTATCCTACGGCAAGCAAGATGGGTTTGCAGGGGTAGAATGTAATAGTAATGGTATATGGGAAGATGCAGATGGTACTTTGTGGTTTGGTACCGTTAGTGGTTTAGTAAAACACGACCCTTTTAATTTAAAACAAAATAAAATTCAAAATTCAACCATCATTGAAAATATAAAAATTTTTAATGAGGACACTGCGCTTGCCAATAATAGTGTGTTGCCCTATAATTATAATTCTATAACATTTGGGTACAGAGGTATTTGTTTAACAGATCCTGATAAAGTACTTTATCAAAAAAAATTAGAAGGTTTAGATAACGATTGGAGTACTCCTAATGCTGAAGATTATAGTAAATACGCCAATTTAAAGCCGGGAAATTATGCCTTTAAAGTTAGATCTTGCAACAACGAAGGAGTTTGGGATACTAAAGAAACCGCTTTTTATTTTACTATTGCCACTCCGTTTTACTTAACCTGGTGGTTTATTTTTATAATATCGGTTGTTATTATATCTGTTATTTACACAGTTATTAGAATAAGAATTTTGTCTATTGCAAAAAAGCAGAGAGAGGAGTTTAATCGCAAAGTTGAAATGAGCAGGATCGAATTAAAAGCACTCCGTTCTCAAATGAATCCACATTTTATTTTTAATTCATTAAACTCCATTCAACACTATATTTTTCATAGTAAAACCGATGAAGCTATAAAGTATCTTAATAAATTTGCAAGGTTGGTAAGAATAATTTTAAATAATTCTGATAAACCAACCGTTACTGTTGAAGAAGATCTAGAAGCCCTAAAATTATATTTAGAGTTAGAGCAAATGCGATTTGAAGAGAAGTTTGATTACGAGATCATAATTGACAGTTCTGTCGATACCGATTACGACATCATGCCGCCCATGCTTATGCAGCCATATGTTGAAAATGCCATTCTACATGGCTTAAACCCTAGTCCAAAAAAAGGAAAATTAATTATTAACCTTAGTGCTAAAAATAATTTTTTAATTTGTACTATTACAGATGATGGTATTGGCAGAGAAAAAGCATCTGAGATTAAAAGAACAATGCCAACCGGCAAACATAGATCCTTAGGTATGAAAATTACTGAGGATAGATTAAGAATATTAAACGAAATTAATAACTCGGAATTAAGTGTAACAATAACAGATCTTAAAGAAGGCAATGAATCAAAAGGAACACAGGTTCAATTATTTATTCCATTAATCGGTTAAAAAAAAGGTTATGATCAAAACAATAATTATTGAGGATGAGCAAAAAAGTCGCGAAATGCTTGCAGCTATCATCGAAAAAAACTGTCCGCAATTACACATTGTTGGCTTAGCAAAAAATGTAAGTGAAGGAGTTGAATTGATAAAGAAAGAAAATCCTGACCTGGTTTTTTTGGATATAAGCATGCCGGATGGAAGCGGATTTGATCTTTTGGAGAAAGTTCAAGGTCATAAATTTGAATTGATCTTTGCAACGGCCAGCGATCAGCACGCAATTCGCGCCATAAAATACAGCGCATGCGATTACTTGCTTAAACCTATTGATATAGATGAGCTAAAGGTGGCTGTAGAAAAAGTGGCTCAAAAGAAAACAGTTTCTCCAAACATGGAAAATCTTAATTTTTTGATCCAGCAATTAAAAAAATCCGATGAGAGTTTTCAAAAGATTACTTTGCCTACCGGAAATGCATACGAAATTGTAACCATAAAAGATATTATCCGTTGCGAAGCAGATGGGAGTTATACCACTTTTTATTTGAGTGATAAACGTAAATTAATGATCAGCGCAGGGTTAAAACATTATGAAGAATTATTGCCGGAAAGTGAATTTATTCGTGTTCATCATCATCATTTAATTAACATGAATCATGTTGTAAGGTTTTTAAAAGAAGATGGCGGATACGCAGTAATGAGCGATGGCACTAAAATTGAGATTTCGCGTCGTAAAAAAGATGCTTTTATGGAAAAACTCAATAAATCCTAATTTCTACCACTTATAAAACAAACTTTACCACTTATTTGAAAGCCAAAAATACTCTTAAAAAGCACCCTATCTTTACGGTAAGTTCTTTCAATAGGGTTTTTGTTTAGTTTATAACAAAAAAAAATAAGCCACTTTCAGATTTTGGAGATTTTCTGTTGGTGGCTTTTTCTTTTCACAGCTTTTAGCATAATTCTCTGTTTTACTTACAATTAGAGACTTTTTTTCAATAAAAAACACTATATTTGCCCGAATTTTAAAACCTTAAAGTTCATCCAATGGCTTCTAATAACATTATCAGTAATAAATTTGTAAACGAAGGTTTAACATACGATGACGTATTGTTAGTGCCTGATTATTCAGAGATTTTGCCTCGCGACGTTAACTTCGTTTCATTTTTCACAAAAAACATAAAACTTAATACCCCAATAGTATCTGCGGCAATGGATACTGTTACCGAACACAAACTGGCAATTGCTATTGCGCAGGAAGGCGGAATAGGTGTTTTGCATAAAAACATGAGCATCGAAGATCAAGCTGCACAAATACGCAAAGTAAAGCGTAGCGAAAGTGGTATGATCCAAGACCCGGTAACCTTATTTAAAACGGCTACTATTGGAGATGCATTACAAATAATGGCCGAAAATAAGATCGGCGGTATTCCGGTTATTGATAAAGAATACAAATTATTGGGTATTGTAACCAATCGTGACCTGCGTTTTGAAAAGAATTTTAAAAAACCGGTATTAGATGTAATGACTCCCTTTGCAAAGGTTATTACCGCTCCTAAAGGAATTACCTTAAAACAAGCAGAAGAAATATTACAAGAACATAAAATAGAAAAACTTCCAATAGTAGATAAGTCAAACAAATTAGTTGGTTTAATTACTTACAAGGATATTATTAAAATTAAAGTACGCCCTAACGCCTGTAAAGATGATAGAGGACGTTTGCGTGTTGCTGCTGCGGTGGGTGTTACCGCAGACACCATGTTACGCGTAGATGCTTTAGTTGAAGCGGGTGTTGATGCGATCATTATTGATACCGCTCATGGTCACAGCAAAGGTGTAATTGAAAAATTAAAAGAAGTAAAAAAGAAATATAAAACCTTACAAGTAGTTGTTGGAAACATTGCCACCGGTAAAGCAGCGCTTGCTTTGGTTAAAGCGGGTGCAGATGCTGTTAAGGTTGGTATTGGTCCCGGTTCTATTTGCACAACACGTGTTATTGCAGGTGTTGGCGTGCCGCAATTAACTGCTATTTTAGAAGTTGCTCAGGCCTTAAAAGGAACAGGTGTTCCGCTTATTGCAGATGGCGGTGTTCGTTTTACAGGTGATGTGGTTAAAGCTTTAGCCGCAGGTGCGGGTACAGTGATGATGGGTGGTATGTTTGCAGGTACTGAAGAAAGTCCGGGTGAAACGATCATTTTTGAAGGACGTAAATTTAAATCTTACCGTGGTATGGGTTCGTTAGAAGCTATGCAAAAAGGCAGTAAGGATAGATATTTCCAAGAGGAAGAAGACGATATTAAAAAGTTAGTTCCCGAAGGTATTAGTGGCCGAGTGCCTTATAAAGGAAGTCTTGCCGAGATCATGTATCAGATAATTGGTGGTTTAAGAGCTGGAATGGGCTATTGTGGCGCTAAAGATATTAAAGCATTACAAGAAGCTAAATTTATTCGCATTACTGCCGCTGGCGTAAAAGAAAGTCACCCGCATGATGTTGTTGTTACTCGTGAGGCGCCAAATTATAGCAGATAAAGAAGAAATGTTGAATTATAAATTTTAAATTAAGGAATGGATTTAAAATTTAAAATGAAAATTAAAAAGAAATGATTTTACCAATAGTAGTTTATGGAGATCCGGTACTCAGAAAAATGGGTGAGGATATTGATAAAGATTATGAAGGGCTGGATGCCTTAATAAAAAGTATGTTCGATACCATGTATAACGCAAGTGGTGTTGGTCTTGCTGCTCCTCAAATTGGAAAAGCAATTCGTTTATTTGTGATCGACACACATCCTTTTGCCGAAAGTGATGATGAAGAGGATGATGAAGAGTTTACTGCAGAGCAAAGAAAAGAATTAAAGGCTTTTAAGAAAGTGTTCATTAATGCTCGCATCGTTAAAGAGGAAGGAACTGAATGGAAGTTTAACGAAGGTTGTTTAAGTATTCCAAAGATAAGAGAAGATGTTTTGCGTTTACCAAATATTGAGATAGAATATCTTGACGAAAATTTTAAAAAGCATAAAGAAAAATACGATGGTGTTATTGCACGTGTAATACAACATGAGTATGATCATATTGAAGGAAAATTATTTACAGATATTATTAGTCCGTTTAAACGTAAATTAATTGCTGGTAAATTAAGTGATATTGCTAAAGGCAGAATTTCAGCCGATTATAAAACACGCGTTTATAAACCAAAAAAATAATTTAAAATGAAAAGCAATTTATTGTTAAGTCTGTCAATTGCCCTTTTTGTTTTTCTTTCTGCTTGTTCAAATAACCAATCGGTTGATGCAACAGTAACAAAAAAAGATTCTGTTGCTACCGCTTCCGACTCTTTAAATAAACCTCTCAAATCTTACTCGGCCGATTGTAAAAATTTAGTTATTGAGGCCAAAAGAATGGACAGTCTTTTATTAAAGGAAATGGAAGTAAAAGTAGATGTTGCCAACAAAGCAATAAAGGCGTTTACCGATTTTGCTTATTATTGTTCAAATGATAGTTTATGTCCGATCTATTTAATTAAAACTGCGCAAGTAGCACAATCTATAAATAATATCCCGCAAGCAAAAATAGTATTAGATAAATGTGTAGAGGAATTTCCAAATTCCGTGCACCGTCCGGCTGCTATGTTTTTATTAGCGCAATTGTATGACGAAGCAACGTATTTAAATAACGAAGCAGAAGCAAAACGGATCTACGAAAAAATAATTTCCGAATATCCAAAAAGCGATTGGGCCAAGAGTTCAAAAGGTGCGCTAAACTTTGTTGGCAAATCGGATGAGCAGATCATGCAAAGCCTTAAAAAACAAAAATAAGATAAACGACTAATGACTAACAACTCAAAACTATTAGCTATTCCAAAACAATTGATAACTATTGGTTTTTTAGGAGCTATTGCAGTTGCTTTAGGTGCTTTGGGTGCACATGCTTTAAAAGGAAAATTAGATACCGGTTTGATCACAGTTGATCAATTAAATGGTTTTGATACTGCGGTTAAATATCAAATGTATCACACCTTGGCTATGTTGGCAGTTGTATTATTGCGCTCAAATTACGATTCAAAATATTTAGTGTGGGCTTATAATTTATTTTTTTGGGGAATTATTTTGTTTAGCGGCTCTCTCTATTTTTTGTGCACAAGAAATCTTTACGGAGCCGATTGGTTAAAGTTTCTTGGGCCGGTTACGCCTATTGGAGGACTGCTTTTTGTTGCCGGCTGGTTATTTTTAGCATTTTCAGCCATAAAAAAAACTAAAAATG
>JALHPG010000137.1 GCA_022842625.1 Bacteroidia bacterium
ATGAGGAATGGAAATTAATTTTGAAAGATAGAAAAGGCGAAAAAGTTGCTGCCGAAATGGTTGCAAGTATGTATGACGCTTCTTTAGATGCATTTAAGGCAAACTACTGGAGTTTTAATGTGTTTCAAAGTTTTTATGCACGCCTGCAATGGAACGCAAGTACTGATAAGCAAACTAATTCTACCGAAATAAATAACCTTAATCATCCTTACGAATATTTACCTTCCAGATATTATGACCATTTAAATTATTTTGGGATTAGTTTTTATAATAATCATTATTACCGTGGCGGTGAGGGTGACTATGAATTGAGTGAGTCTGCTGCAGCTCCTGTTACTTCGGGTGTTATGAGAGATGAAATGGAAAACAAGCCAAGTGGTAAGGCTCTTGAAAAATCAAAGTCGGTTAAAAAAGAAGCCAATGCACCAATGGAGGAAGCAGATCAATCTGCATTAGGCGGTGCAAAAGATAAAGACGATAGAACAACCACAAAATCTGCAACCGGAGAAGGAAAAGCAAAAGGTGGTGATGGTTTAGGGGATGTAAAAGCGCGCTCTAATTTTAATGAAACTGCTTTCTTTTTTCCCGAACTTCAAACGAATGAAAAAGGAGAAATAGTAATTAAGTTTACTGTGCCTGAAAGTCTTACCAAATGGAAAGTTATGGGACTTGCTCATACCAAGGATCTTAAAATTGGTCAGTTTCAAAAAGAAGTGATAACCCAAAAAGATCTGATGGTGCAACCTAATGTGCCAAGATTTTTTAGAGAGGGAGATAAAATGACTTTCATTTCTAAGATCGCCAATTTATCTGATAAAGAATTATCGGGCATGGCCGAATTAAAATTGTATGATGCATTAACCGATCAGGAAATTTCAACTAAATTAATAGAAGCAGTTAGTGGTCCTTTCCCAACCATCGGTTCTCGAACATTTACAGTTAAAAAAGGACAAAGTACTTCGGTAGAATGGAATTTAAATATCCCCGAAGGTTACTCTGCAATTAAATACAAGGTGGTTGCTAAAGCCGGAAGTTTTGCAGATGGCGAGGAGATGGCTGTGCCTGTTTTAACGAACAGAATGTTGGTAACTGAAAGTATGCCAATGCCTATTCGCAGCAATCAAACCAAAGAATTTAATTTCACTAAATTCATTAATCAAAATAATAATTCTACTACATTAAAGAACCATGCTTATACTTTAGAGTTTACAGCAAACCCTGCATGGTATGCAGTGCAGGCACTTCCTTATTTGATGGAGTATCCGTATGAGTGTGCCGAGCAAACATTTGCGCGATATTATGCAAATAGTTTGGCTACGTATGTTGTAAATTCTAAACCAAAAATTAAATCAATTTTTGACGCATGGAAAAGTTCTAGTCCTGATGCTTTTTTATCAAACCTTGAAAAGAACCAAGAATTAAAAGCGGTTGTGTTAGAGGAAACTCCTTGGGTTTTACAATCTAAGAGCGAGAGCGAAAATAAAAAGCGTGTAGGCTTATTATTTGATCTTAACAAGATGAGCAATGAAACAAGCAGCGCACTTAAAAAACTAATGAAGAAACAAAGTTCTAATGGTGGATTTATGTGGTTTGATGGTATGCCTGATGACTGGTATATTACACAACACATCACGTGCGGCTTTGGTCATTTAAATAATTTAGGCGTAGTAAAAGTTCGTGATAATTCAGATGTATGGAATATGTTATATAAAGCTGTTAAGTATTGTGATAATAGAATGCGTGAAGAGTATGAATGGATGAAAAAACATAACCCTAAATACAAAACCGAAAATCATTTGAGTTACAATGCCATCCAATATTTATATATGCGTAGTTTTTATAAAGATATTGACAGAGATAAACGTAATGTTGAGTATTTTGAATATTACAAAGCGCAAGAGCAAAAATATTGGTTATCTAATGGACGCTATATGCAAGCTATGATAGCGCTGAACTTGAATAGATTTGGAGATGTAAAAACACCGAAAGATATCTTAAGATCGTTAAAAGAAAACAGCATTAATAGCGAAGAAATGGGAATGTACTGGAAAGAAAACTACGGTTACTATTGGTACGAAGCTCCTATTGAAATGCAGGCATTAATGATAGAAGCTTTTGATGAGATCAATAACGATACAAAATCAGTAGACGATCTAAAAACCTGGTTAATAAAAAGCAAACAAACACAGCACTGGGGCACAACTCGTGCAACAACAGAAGCGGTTTATGCTTTATTATTAAAAGGTACCGATTGGTTAGCAACAGAACCAAATGTTGAGATAACGGTTGGCGATATTAAGCTGGATCCTAAAAATGATAAATCGTTGGGTGCAGAACCCGGAACAGGTTATTTTAAAAAGACCTGGAGTGGTAGTGATATTAAGCCTCAAAGCATGGGTAAGGTAAAAGTGGTTAAAAAGGATGTAGGTGTGAGTTATGGCGCCATGTACTGGCAATATTTTGAGCAATTAGATAAAATTACACCACACGAAACGCCACTTAAGTTAAAGAAACAGTTGTTCTTACAAAAAAACACTGCGAGTGGAATTGTAATTGAGCCGATCGTTGCAGGCACTAAACTTAAACCAGGAGATAAAATAAAAGTGAGAATAGAGTTGCGTGTTGATAGAGATATGAATTATGTGCATATGAAAGATATGCGTGCTGCGGGTTTTGAGCCAACGAATGTTTTTAGTGGTTACCGATACCAGGATGGATTAGGTTATTATGAAAGCACTCGCGATGCGGCAACTAATTTCTTTTTCTCATATTTAAATAAAGGCACCTATGTGTTCGAATATCCTTTAGTGGTAAACCATTATGGTGATTTTAGCAATGGCGTTACAACAATACAATGTATGTATGCACCTGAGTTTACAAGTCATAGTGAGGGAGTTAGAGTGAAGGTTGAGAAAAAATAATCAACGAATTTTATTTATTACATTTAAAAGTCATCCTATAATGGGATGACTTTTTTGTTGCTTTTTTTTTAGTTACGCTGATTTTAATCTCTTTAAAACCTCTAAATGATTTTAGATTTTTTTTAATCCTTGGATATAAATTAATTTTTGTTATTTTTGATTAAATAACTTTTTAATGAGGGAAGATTTGAATGTTTTACACCATATAGACCCAAAGGGATATTTTGAAGGATTAGCAAAAGCTTCTTCGGATATTATTAGTTTGGTAGACCCTAAAAATTTCACTCTTCAATATATCAATCACATAAAAGCCGGTTTTACTTTAGAAGAAGTAATTGGTGCAGATGTTTTTAATTTTGTTTATCCCGAGCATGCTGCGCCCTATCGTAAGGTGTTAAACGAAGTTGTTTCTATGCTTGAAAGTAGAGAGTTAGAATTAGAAACAGAAGATAGAATAGATGATCTAGGCAAAGCTTGGTATTTTTGTTCAATATCGCCAATTTTAAATAGTGATAACAAAATTGAAAGTATCATTATTATTTCTAAAGATATTACTGCTTCAAAACGTCAGGAAATAGAAATTCAAAATAGGAAGGAAAAATTATACGCCATTATAAATAATACAAACGATATTATTACCTCAATTGATGTTTCTTTCAATTTAACAGAATACAATTCGGTTTTTAGTAAAATGGTTGAAAGTGGCTATGGTAAAAAAGATCTAAATGGAACAAATATTCTAAATTACATCGACCCACGTAAACACGATCATCTTAAAAATATTTATAAAAAGGCATTCGGTGGCGAAATCGTAAATGATGTTGAGAGTTTTGAAACAGCCACAGGAAAGATCTTATTCATGGAAACCAGTTATCATCCGATTTATGATTTTAATCAAGAAATAACAGGATTATCCATCTTCTCAAAGGATATTACTGAGCGTACTTTAAACGATAAAAAATTAAAAAATACTTTAAAAGAAAGAGAAGTTTTATTGGCTGAGATACATCATCGTATTAAAAATAATTTAGCACTTGTTTCAAGTATGCTGCAGTTAAAAGAGATGAATCTTGATAATGAATTAGCTATTGAAGCTTTAAGAGATAGCAGAAAACGCATTAAATCTACAGCATTGGTTCATGAAATGCTTTACAGGAACGAAACTTTTGATAACCTGCAACTAAAAGAATTTATCAAAGAGCTTTTTAGTAACCTAAATGTAGATTCAACTATTTTATTAGATATTGAGGGCGATGAACATTTTTTAGAATTAACTATGGCTTTGCCTTTTGGATTATTGATGCATGAGCTAATGATGAATTCTATTAAACATTCATTTAAAGGAAAAGAAAACGCAAAATTAAAGATCCGATCTACTGTTAGTTTTGATAAAATCAGCATTGATTACTGCGATTGTTCTGGTGTTTTTCCTGATACCGTTAATTTTAAAGATACTTCTACAACCGGTTTAATGCTTATTCATACCTTTATTGAACAACTTAATGGTTCAATAGAATTAGTTGCACACGAACCACCTGCTTACGCAATCAAAATCCCACTTTTATGAGGCAAATAACAAAAATATTAATTGCAGAGGATGAATTATTGGTTGCCAAGGTTTTGAAAATGGCTTTAGAAAAAAGATCTTTTAAAGTTGAACATGTTATTGATGAGGCAAGCGCTATAAAAATGGCTAACGAATTTCAACCGGATCTTATTATTTTAGATATTCACCTTAAAAATAAAACAAATGGTATCAATGCCGGTAAAGAGATCAGAAAGAACGGGCTTAAATGCCCTATAATTTTTACAACCGGCAATTCCTTTGAACAAACTAAGAAAGAAATTTCAGATATTGAAAATTGTTATTTATTTATAAAGCCAATTGATTCTGAGCAATTGTTAAAATACATAGATATTTATCTTGAGAATTCATAGTTAGGCGTTAACTGTTTTTTTAAGATCTTTTTTTGTGTTACGTGTTAACGATCATTTATTTTTCTGACTTAAGTCAATATTAAACTTTTATTTTTTTAAAAAATTTGTAAAAAAAACAGCATGGAATCAGGTAAAAGAAATTACCCAAACGAAACCGTAAAAACAATTTACGAGAGAAGAGCAATTAGGAAGTTTAAAGATAAACCCGTTGAAAAGGAACTTATTTTTGAATTGCTTGAGGCGGCAAGAATGGCTCCTTCTGCAATGAACAAACAACCTTGGCATTTTTATGTATTAAATAACAAAGACGTAATTAAGGCCTTATCATCCGCAATTTTGCATCACTCTAAACTTGCCATGTTAAAAGCAGGCATAAAAGAAATTGTACATACTATTTTACATCCAAGTAGCTTTCATCTAAAAGACGGAGTGGATTTTTTTAAAGCCGAAGATCCTATATTTCACGGTGCACCTGTTGTAATTTTTATATCTTCTACTAAAGGTAACGAGTGGGCGCAATTAGATATTGGCATGTGTGCTCAAAATATAATGCTAGCTGCAAAATCACTAGGATTAGATTCTTGTCCGGTTGGTTTAGCAAAATTTATTGAACATACGGATGAATATAATGAATTTGAAGTTCCATCCTCTGAAGAAATAAATTTAGCTATCATAATTGGCTATGGAGACGAAACGCCTCATATACACGAAAGGAAAAAAGACAATGCTAAATTTATTTACGGGTAAGATCATCTTTTTTAAAATGTAGTTTATTTTTGGTGGGGTTATTTAAAAATAGTAACTTCATTTTAAATAACTACTTTTTGGAAATTGAGTTAAATAATAAATCAGATTATACTTTAATAAAAGAAGTAAAAGATCTTTTTACATTAAAGTATAATAAAAATGGCATAGTAGAAATTTACATGCACCCAACTACTTTTGAGGTTGACAAAGAACAGTTAATGTTGTTAACCGAGGCTTTAGGCGAAATTGCCGGATCAAAAAAGCTTCCGATATTTATTAAGGCTTCTGATTTTATGGGAATTTCTAAAGAGGCTGGCATTTACTCTGCTTTGCCGGAGTCAAATATGTTTACACTGGCAAGTGCCGTTTTAATAGAAACGCTTGCTGCCAAATTGTTATTCAATTTTTATCTTCAAATAAATAAACCGCCCGTTCCAACAAAAGGTTTTACTAACAAAGAATCTGCTTTTAAATGGTTATTGAGTTTAAAATAAAAAACTAAAAATGCTTAAACTGATAATTTTCTTTTGTTTAAATTTTGCGGCACTTGGCATAGGGGGTCTTTTAATTGGAGATCCTGCAACCAACGAATTTTATCAAAATGTAAATAAAGCACCATGGACACCACCGGGATGGGTATTCGGTGCTGCATGGACTACCATCATGATCTGTTTTTCCGTTTTTTTGTTTCAGGTCTCTTCAAAATTTTCGTTTTCTGAATTAAAACTATTTTATGTATTATTTGCAATACAATGGCTTCTTAATGTAATGTGGAATCCTGTGTTCTTTAAATTCCACTTTGTTTTTGCTGGCTTGATCATTATCATCCTACTTACGGGTTTGGTTTTTTGGTTCCTTTATTTTGGATTTAAACATGTTGGCCTTTCCGGTTTATTTGTTCTGCCTTATTTTATTTGGCTTTTAATTGCAAGCTCATTAAATGCTTATATTTATTTCAAGAATTAAAACACAAATCTCCTTTTATGAATAAAAAATACTGTTTACTTTTTTTAAAAGTAATGCTGGTAGTTGTGGTTTTCGCGCAACACAAAAACACTACTTATATGTATGATGCAGGAGCTTCTCCACGCGATCACAACCTTGATTTTGAACGGATGCGTTTGTATGTTGAATTTGAACCCGAAAATGGTTTAGTTAAAGGTAAGATCACCCATTTTTTCTCACCTATCCGCCAAAAAGTGGATTCGTTTTTTTTGGATGGTCCCGGGATCATTGTAAAGGATGCAAAACTTAACGGAAAAACTATTGTATATAAAACTAATAGTAATGGCATTATTTTTTACCCGTCAAAATCTTTAGCTTGGGACGAGAAGGATAGTTTAGCAATTACCTATGAAGCATATCCCCGAAAAGGAATTTACTTTATTGGATGGAATGATCCTTCTAATATAAGTCGTAAACAAATATGGACACAAGGTCAGGGAATTGATAACAGACATTGGTTTCCTTGCTATGATGGCACCAACGATAAATTGATGACGGAGATCTATATTAAGTTTAATAAAGATTACAAAGTATTATCCAACGGCGCAAAACTAAAAGAAATAGCCCAAAAGGATGGATCAATTATTTGGCATTATAAAATGTCTCATCCGCACGCGCCTTATTTAGTAATGTTAGGAATAGGTAAATATGAAATTAAGGAAACCAAGTCTGCATCCGGTGTTCCGTTAAGACAATATTATTATCCGGAGTGGAAAGATAGATATGAGTATACCTACAAATACAACGAAAAGATCTTTGATTTTTTAGAATCGGAAATAGGCGTGCCTTATGGCTGGGAATCTTATTCGCAAATTCCGGTACAGGATTTTATGTTCGGTGCTATGGAAAACACCTCTGCTACTTTATTTGGCGATTTCTTTGAAGTAGACTCAAGAAGTTTTAATGACCGTAACTATGTTTCGGTTAATGCGCATGAACTGGCGCATCAATGGTTTGGCGATCTTGTTACTGCACGAAGCGGCAATAGTCATTGGTTGCAGGAAAGTTTTGCAACACACTATAATGTTATGGCAGAGCGCGAATGTTTTGGTCAGGATCATTTTGATTGGGCTCGCCGTCAGGCTCAAAATACTTCAATAAATACAGCAGATAAAAAATCGATCTCACATTCAGAAACACCTTCATCCATTATTTATCAAAAAGGGTCGCAAGTTTTAGAAATGCTCAAATATGTAACCGGTAGAGAGGCTTTTAACAGATCGGTTAAACTTTATTTATTGGCTCATAAATATGCGAACGTAGATTCTGATGATCTGTTAAATGCATTTCAGGATG
>JALHPG010000138.1 GCA_022842625.1 Bacteroidia bacterium
ATTTTGATAATCTTCGCGAGTAACCGTTTGACCTGATTTAGTATCCGGGTCGATCAATGGAACCTGGTAAGTAACAACTTCTACTTCATCTAACTTAACACCTTCACCATTAGATAATCCAATTGTGATGTAGGCTGTTTTACCTTCACCAACCACAATATCCTTAACCTCTGCGGCTTGATAACCAACATATACACCCTTTACGGTATACTTTCCGGGAGATAAAGGCTTAATAAAAGCCTCGCCATCCATGTTTGTGGTGGAAACCCCTACCTGAACACCATCTTGATAGGCTACAACGTTTGCAAAAGGAATAGCCTCCTTTGTTGCTTTATCTTGCAAAACAACTTTAATTGCACCGTTTCCTTGAGCTAATGCTGCAAGGCCAGTGAAAACAACTAATACAACTGCTAAGTAAATCTTTTTTATCATATATTGTTAAATTACCTTAATATTTTACTTACTAAAAGCCTTAAAAGTATAAAGCCTTGGGATTAATAACAAACAAAAATCTTCACTTTTTATTAATATACTGATTTTCAATTTATTAAACTTTTAATACCCTATTAACATTCTTTTAATATTATAAATCTACAAACATTGCTTTTAAATAAAATTAACAAATTAAAATGTGGTTATGCGAAATGTATAAGTGGTTAAAAAATACGGATAATTGGAAAACTATTTTTTACGCTTCTTCTTTTTAAACAAGCGCTTAAAAAAAGGTTCGCGTCGGTTATCGTTATTCAAATTAGACTTTGTTTTACTTTGCTTCATTCGCTTACGAACTTTTTTAGTTTGCAGCCGCTTATGGTGTTTTTTGATTGCTTTTCGCTCAGCTTTCTCTTTCCTGCGCTTTTCGCGAGCCTCAAGACGTTCTTTTTTTTGAATTTTACGCTGTGTGCTTACCGATTTTTCTTTTGGCCCCGTTCCCTTTTCTTGCGAAAGGGCGGTGAAAAAACTAAATAAGAATAATAAAAAAACTATATTTTTTTTAAAACTCATTTTCCAGTTTATATTCAATTACCTCAACGCCAAAACGCCTCAAAAAATCAACCCCCTCATCACTAGGGATCCCTTTAAATTTAGCATAACTATCTTTAAAATAAACCTTTTTAATTCCGGTAGTATAAATTACCCTTGCGCATGAAATGCAGGGAGAAAGTGTAACATACAAAGTAGCATCAGCCATACTTACGTTATTTTTAGCTGCATACAAAATGGCATTTTGCTCTGCATGTAAAGCCAAGGAACAACTTCCTTTACTATCTCTTGCGCAGCCTACTTCCGGCCATTCTAAGTCACAATTATGTGTACCTGCAGGCGGACCGTTATAACCAAGAGAAATTATCCTGGTATCTTTAGTTAAAACCGCACCTACTTGTGCTTTAACGCAATGAGAGCGAAGAGCCAGCTTGGCAGCCAGATCCATATAAATATCGTTAAAGGAAGGTTTTTGCATTTTTGATCTTTTAATTATTAATTTTTTTTATTCTATTTTAAAATAGACGAAGCATTAATTTAACTAAAAACTAATAACCCCTTATTAAAATCTGCTAGAGCGCCTCGCTTACAACTTCTTTTACATCGTTTGGTAATAAACGTTTTAAAAGAGCTTCTATTCCTGCTTTTAATGTTAATGTACTACTCGGACAACCGCTGCAACTGCCGCGCATTTGAACTGTAACAATTCCATCTTTTAATTCTTTAAACGTTATTTGTCCTCCATCCGATTCAACAGCCGGGCGTATATACTGCTCTAACACTTCAATGATCTTATTCTCAACATCGTTCGATGGAGGAACGTGTTGTGTGTTAATAGATATCGTTTCTTTAAAAGAGGAATCTTTTGCTACTTTTTGCTCAGGTAATTTATTTATTACTGCATTTCCTTTATTTAAATAATCCGAAATAAATACACGCAATTCATCCCTTACTTCTTCCCACAAAACAGCATCTTGCTTAGTTATGGTTATAAAATTAGAGGCGATAAAAATACGTTTCACAAAAGGAAACTGAAACAACTGCTTAACGATTGGAGCATCAGCTGCCTCACCAACGTTCTGGTATTCGGCAGATGCACCACTAACCAATAATAATTTGTTTGCAACAAATTTTACGCTGGAAGGATTTGGCGTTTCCTCAGCATAAAAAATAAAGGGTATATCTTGAATATTCATAATTACTGCAAAAGTACAAACTTTTTAGCTTTAAATTAGTTATATCGGAATCGTGAAAAGAATGTATTTTTACCTTCAACATTTATGCAAATAAAAACTGATTTTTTAGTTATTGGCTCGGGCATTGCCGGTTTGAGTTTTGCTCTTAAAGTAGCAGATAAGGGCAAGGTTATTTTAATTACAAAAAGTAACGAAGATGAAAGTAATACTAAATACGCGCAAGGCGGAATTGCTGCGGTTTGGCACGATAAAGACAGTGTTGAAAAGCATGTAGCGGATACTTTAAACGCAGGGGCCGGTTTGTGCGATGAACGGATCGTTAGATTAGTTGTTTCTGAAAGTACCGAACGTGTAAAAGAATTAATCGAACTGGGAACAAATTTTGATAAAAAAGAAACCGGCGATTATGATCTTGCAAAAGAAGGTGGACATAGCGAAAACAGAATTTTACACTACAAGGACATTACCGGCTTTGAAATTGAGCGCGCCTTATTACAACAAATTCACAATCACAAAAACATAAAAGTTTACGATCATTATTTTGCAATTGATATTATTACCCAACATCATCTGGGAAAAGTTGTAACCTCTAAAACACCTGATATTGCTTGTTATGGCGCCTATGTTGTAAATACAAAAACAGGTGTTATTGATACTGTGCTTTCCAAATTTACAATTATGGCAAGCGGCGGCGCAGGACATGTTTATGCCACTACTACAAATCCAAAAATTGCTACCGGCGACGGAATTGCAATGGTTTACAGAGCCAAAGGTTTTGTAAAGGATATGGAGTTTGTACAATTCCACCCAACTTCGCTTTATAATCCGGGCGAAAACCCAAGCTTTTTAATTACAGAAGCCATGCGAGGTTTTGGTGGTATATTAAAAACACAAGACGGTAACGAGTTCATGCAAAAATATGATTCGCGAGGTTCTTTGGCGCCACGAGATATTGTGGCACGTGCAATAGACAATGAATTAAAAATGCGTGGCGATGATTTTGTTTATTTAGATTGCAGACACTTTGATAGAAAAGGATTTATCGAACATTTTCCAAACATTTATAACAAGTGCATGAGTTTAGGAATAGATCCTTTTATTAAAATGATACCTGTTATTCCGGCGCAGCATTATTTATGTGGAGGAATCTTAGTGAACGATCAGGCCCAATCATCCATCAATAATTTATATGCCATTGGCGAATGCGCTTGCACCGGTTTACATGGCGCAAATCGTTTAGCGAGTAATTCTTTATTGGAAGCAATTGTATTTGCTCATCGCGCCGCCGAACATTCAAAAAGTTTAATAAATGTTGTTGAAATTGAAAATACAATTCCTGAATGGGATGCCGAAGGAACAGAACAAGCCGAAGAAATGATCTTAATTACGCAATCGCAAAAAGAAGTTCAACAAATAATGAGTAATTATGTTGGTATTGTGAGAAGCGAATTACGTTTAAAAAGAGCATTTGACAGACTTGAAATTCTTTACATGGAAAATGAAGCGCTATACGATAAAACGATCATTACTCAAAAGCTATGTGAATTAAGAAATTTAATTTGCATTGGATACTTGATCATTAAACACGCCATGAAACGCAAAGAAAGCGTTGGCTTGCATTACATGATCGATTATAAAAATAAAAACTAATTTTCTTCTTTATTTTTTAAAGCTAACACGTATCTAATTTCCGAAAACGAAATGTCTTCAGGCAAACTGCTTTTTATTGGATTTAATCCTGTGGCTTTATCAAATTTTTCTAATGCTTGCAAAATTGTTTTTTGTTTTTCGCGAGAAACCAATAGATCAATATTTATTTCGCCGGTAGTAATATAAGGAGCTAAATGTCCCTCTAAAGTTGTTTTAGCAAAACCACGCATAATAGAAATTTCATCAATGCTTAATCCTTGTTTAAACAATGCAAACGTTTGTTCTTTACTGCTAACTTTTTTTTCTTTCTCACTTCCCGACTCTTTTTCTTTTTTTGTTTTCTTCTCTTTTTTTGGCGACTTAGCATTCATGTTTGATTCAATATCATGCTCAAACATATAATCTTTTATAATGCTTAAAAATTGATCTCCAAAAGCCTCTACTCTAGCTTCACCAAAGCCACTAATTTGCATTAACTCATTAGTTGTAGTTGGCAAAAACTCAGTTAATTCTTTTAACGCTTTGTTATTTGCAACCATGTAAATTGGTTTCTGCTCTTCATTACAAATATCATCTCTCAGCAATAACAATTTTTTATATAAGGCCGGATGATCAATATCGCTAGAGATCTTTGCATTTTTTGCATTTTCATAAACGTTTATGCGAACACTTGGATAAACGATCTTTAATTTAGCTTTTAAAAATTCATGCAAATTAAATCCATAAGCGCTTGCTTTAAATAAGGCGATTTTTGAAAAAGTCTGCTCAAACAAACTTTGCAATTCTGTATTTAATTCTTCTGCGGCCTCTTTACTTTCGGTTGTAAAAGGAATGTTTTTTAATAGACTATTGATCTGCTCTAATTCTGTTTGAAAATAAACAGATGCCTGCCCCAAACGTTTAGTAATATTTTCATCATATTCTACATTGGCTGATGCGGCAATTAAATTACTGAGTTGATTTTTAAATTTAACGCTTACTTCGTTTAAAGCATCTAGTTTTGAAAATAATTTTTCTGTCCACTCACTTGCAGATGCATGAATGCGCGTTTTATATAATTGAAAAATTCCTGCAAGATCTTTTCGAGAATAAATAATATCTGTTAGATCGAATAAACTCACTAAAATAGTTTTTATATACGCGTTCTTTGAAGAAGCAAAAATAGAATCAATAGCACTTTGATCTTGTTTATTTGAAGAAGAAAATTGTAGGATCTTTTTATCATTATACAAAGTCTCTGCATTTATTTTAGAGCTTAATGTTAATCCTGCTAAACTTCGGCAACGACTTAGCGCTACATAAACCTGACCAGCACTAAACGATTGTGCGGCATCAATAATAACTTTTTCAAACGTTAAGCCCTGACTTTTGTGAATGGTAATTGCCCAAGCTAAACGCAAAGGGTATTGCGAAAATGTTCCTAATATATCTTCTTCAATTACTTTTGTTTGTTTATTTAATTGATAAGAAACATTTGTCCACGCTTCTTTCCCAACTTCAATTTCGCTATGATCTTCTTCGCACTTGATCTTAATTACCGAGTCACTTAAATAAGTAACAATGCCTATTTTTCCATTATAATAATTTTTCTCGGCATTATTTTTTAAAAACATTACACGGGTTCCTTTTTTTAAGGTTAACAATTCATCGGCAGGATAATTTTTTTCATTAAAAAGTCCTTCTACCTTGCTTCTAAACGTATAAGCTTTATCAGGCAACGCATTTAAAAGCTTTTGATTGATCTCATCGGCTTTTTGATTATGCGTTGTTAAAGTGATGTTAGATTGTATAAATTCATTTGACAGATCATTCCTGTAATGTGAATTAAGCATTTCAAGATCCGGAAAACTCAAATTATTATTTCGTACTTTATTTAAAATATCAATAAATGCCTGCTCATTCTGACGATATATTTTTTCTAATTCGATATAAACCGGGGGATTATTTTTTATGACCAAGCTGTCAAAAAAATACGGACTTTGATAAATATGGCTCAGTAATTTCCATTCCTCTTGATTAACAACAGGAGGTAACTGATGCATATCGCCTATAAACATTACCTGAACACCACCAAAAGGTAAATGTGTTTTTTTACGCGTTGATCTTAAAACAAAATCTATTTGATCTAACAGATCGGCGCGCACCATGCTTATTTCATCAATAATCAGTAATTCTAACTTTCGTAAAATAGAAAGGCGAAGGCTATTATATTTAAACGTAACCGGAATTTTGGAATGATCGGCATTACCTTCTAAATTTAAAACAGGTAAGAAAGGCGCAAAAGCAAATTGAAAAAAAGAATGAATAGTGCTTCCGCCTGCGTTAATGGCAGCAACGCCGGTTGGCGCAACAACTGCAATTTGTTTAACCGTGTTTTCCTTTATATATTTTAATAAGGTTGTTTTGCCTGTTCCGGCCTTACCGGTTAAAAAGATCGGCTGATTGGTTTGATTAACAAAATTTAAAACGTGTTCAAATTGGGGATTAATTTCTATAGTACTCATTCTGTATACAAAATAAAGCAAATTTTATAACTTTATAGCAATATATGATCGAATATAAAATTTATTGTGCCGGAAAATTTATTTCAAGTTCAAAAAAACTTGAAGTAACAAATAAATATTCTCAAGAAGTTTATGCTACAACCTATTTAGCAGATAAAGAAATTCTTGAACAAGCAATTAAAGAGGCCTCTGTCGTAAAAGAATCCTGCAAAAAATTATCATCGCATGAAAAATTTATTGCCTTAAAATTTATTGCAGAAGAACTTGAAAAAAACAAAGAACATTTGGCAAAGGTTTTATGTATTGAAAGTGCCAAACCAATTCGTTACGCTATCTCTGAAATTGAACGCGCAGCACAAACCTTTTTAATTGCAGCCGAAGAATGTAAGCGTTTGCCGAAAGAATACATGAGTTTAGATTGGACTCCTAATGGTAAGGGTAAAGAAGGCATTGTAAACTATTTTCCAATTGGTTTAGTTGCCGGAATTTCGCCGTTTAATTTTCCGTTAAACTTGGCTGTTCATAAAATTGCTCCGGCAATTGCGGCGGGTTGTCCCATAATTTTAAAACCGGCCTCTTCTACTCCATTGTCAACTTTAGAGCTTGCTAAAATTATTGACAAAACAAATTTACCTAAGGGAATGGTCTCTATATTACCAATGGATAGAGTTACCGGAAATTTATTGGTTACCGATGAGCGCTTTAATTTATTAAGCTTTACAGGCTCGCCGGCAGTTGGCTGGCCAATGAAAGCGCAATGCGGCAAGAAAAAAATTGTTTTGGAATTAGGAGGAAATGCAGGTGTTATCATTTCAGAAAGTGTCAACTTAAATGATATCATTAATAAATGTGTTGGAGGTGCCTTTGCGTATAGCGGACAAATATGCATTCATGCGCAATGCTTTTTTGTTCATCCAAAACATTACGATGCTTTTTTAACTTTACTAAAAACAGAAGTAGAAAAATTAATTATTGGAGACCCCTTAATACCCAAAACTCAACTAAGTAACATGATAGATGAAGCGAACTCCATACGTGTTGAAGGATGGGTAAATGAGGCTATTGAACAAGGTGCAAAATTAATTATTGGAGGAAAAAGAAATGGTGCGTTTTACGAAGCAACAATTTTAACCAATACAAGCTCAGCAATGAAAGTGTCGAGCGAAGAAATTTTTGGCCCGGTAATTTGTGTAGAAAAATACGATGACACTATTGAAGATGCTGTTAAAAAAATAAACGATTCAAAATTTGGATTACAGTGTGGTGTATTTACAGACTCAGTTTCTGAATTAGACTACTGTTTTGAAACCATTGAAGTTGGAGGAGTTATACATAATGATGTTCCTACTATTCGTTTTGACCAAATGCCTTACGGCGGTATTAAAGAAAGTGGTTTAGGGCGCGAAGGTGTTAAGTATGCGATAATGGATATGCTGGAAGCTAAAGTGCTGGTGAAGTAATTATTTCTT
>JALHPG010000139.1 GCA_022842625.1 Bacteroidia bacterium
ATTTGGAGTAACGGTACCTGTTATACCAATAATATTTGGTTGTGTTAATGGTGTTGTGTATGATTTAATACAACCGTTTGCATCAGTCACAATTACAGAATAATTACCAGCAACCAATCCTGAAATATCTTATGAGCTTGAAGTATAAGATGAAGGACCTGACCAGGCATAAGAATACGGACCTACACCACCTGATGGTGTTAAATTAATAGATCCGTTACTACCGGCAAAACAAGAAATATTATTTCCATTATAAGTAGGGCTGGTTGATGTTGCATTTAATGTTGATGCAGGTTGAGTAATAGTTACAGGCAATAAGACTGGGCTTGTGCAGCCATTATTATCCGATATAGTTACTGTATAATTACCGGCAAGTAATCCTGTTGCGGTTGATGTTGTTTGAGTTGGTGTAGTATTCCATGAATATAAGAATGAGCCGCTACCACCACTTCCTACTGCAGTTGCAGAACCGGTTGCATTACCTCTACATAATACATTCGTCACGTTCGAGATCGAGCCACTTAAAGCACTACTAGGTTGTGAAATAAAAACTGAAGTTAAAGCAGTACAATTATTAGCATCTTTTACAGTAACAGTATAGTTTCCTGAAGCTAATGCAGTTGCAGTAGATGCAGTTTGTGGTGGAATCGTATTCCAAACATAGGTATAACTTCCTACTCCACCAGAAGCCACAACTGCAGCTGTAGCACTACTTGCACCATAACATAAAACATTGTTATGCGATAAAATTGTACATGTAACTGCCGAGGTTGGTTGAGAAATTGAAACAGTTTTTGATGCAACACAATTATTCGCATCTTTTATTGTAACTGTATAAAGTCCTGTAGCAAGAGCCGTTGCTGTAGCAGAAGTTTGTACAGGATTTGTACTCCAACTATAAGTATATGCAGGTGTTCCTCCAGATCCGGCAGATGTTGCACTTCCTGAACTATTGCCAAAACACAACACGTTACTTTGAGAGGTAATAGATGCTGTTAAGGCAGCAGATGGCTGTGTAATGTTAACATTTAAACTTACACTGCAATTATTCGCATCTTTTATAAGTACGTTGTACGAACCTACCGTAAAATTAGAAACACTGGCGGTTGTTTGAGTTGGAACCGTACTCCAAGAATAGGTATATGCAGGAACGCCCCCTGAAACAAGTGCTGTTGCACTTCCATTGTTTCCTCCAAAGCAAGATACATTTGTTTGAGAGCTTATATTTGCACTTACATTGGTTGCCGGTTGGGTAATTGTAACAGCTAAATTAAAAGTACAATTATTTGCATCTTTTACAATAACCGCATAATTACCTGCAGTTAAATTAGTAGCCACTTGCGATGTTTGAGAATTAGTCCAGGAATATGTGTATGGAGCTGTACCACCAATAACTGCAACACTTGCCGAGCCAGTAGCATTTCCATAACAAAGCACATTCGTTTGCGAAGCAATGTTTGCTGATAAGGATGTTGTAGGTTGAGTAATAGTAACTGTTTTTATTGCACTGCAATTATTACCATCTTTAATATTAACTGTATAAATTCCGGAAGCCATATTTGTTGCCACAGAACCGGATTGTACCGGTGACGTAGTCCATGAATAAGTATAGGGTGTTGTACCTCCTGAAACAGAAACTGTTGCAGACCCCGTAGCATTTCCAAAACATGCAACGTTTGTTTGACTGGAAATAGTTGAAGTCAATGGCGCTGGTTGCGTTAATGTGATCGTTTTAGTAAGCGTACAATTATTAGCATCTTTAATAATTACACTATAATTACCGGCCGCTAAATTTGTTGCAGTTGCAGAAGTTTGTGGTGGACTTGAACTCCAGGTATAGGTATATGGAGCCGTTCCTCCTGAGGCTGTTACGATCGCAGTTCCATTTGTTGCAGAATTACAAGTAATATTAAACCCACCACCAACTGTAGGACTTGTTACTGAGCCATTAAGTAAGGTAGGCTGGGTAATTGTTACCACGCCGGATTTTGTGCAACTTTTTTTACCTGTTACATTTACTGTATAAGATCCCGGCGCAAGACCTGAAATATTTTGCGAACTTGAACTGAAAGCCGAAGGTCCTGTCCAAGAAACGGTGTAGGTTGGAAAACCTCCGCTTATCCCTAAATTAATTGCACCATTATTAGCGCCATTACAACTAACATTTGTTGGAGTAAAAGACAAAACAATATCACTGACATTTATCTTTGAATGTTTTAACATTGAACAAAAACTCGCTGTGGTGTTTAAGGTATAAATAGTTGTAACACTTGGCGATGCAATAGGATTTTTAATATTTGGATTATTTAAGCCCAATGCAGGCAACCAGCTAAAAGCACTGCCTCCACCCGTTGTTGTGATCTGTTTTGATTGACCTTTGCAAATAGAATCATTTGGTGGAATAACAGTTGTAAACAATGAATCCATGATATAAAATCGCAAACTATCCATAATTTGATTTGAACACATTGGATTACCTAAATAAACCGTCATGTATTCTGTTCCTTCATTCAAAGCATCAGCAATTGGCGCAACGTTTAAACCAACAGTAGCTTGATTAGCAGGAATAATAATTGATTTTGGATTTGATGGCGCAGGCGATGTTCCAATCAAAGGATAATCGGTACCATTTGTTGCAGAACCACCTAACCAATATGGAACCACCAAAGGACTAGAAGTAACATTTTGACGTTGAAATACAACTGTACCGTTATTGCAACCCTCTACCATATTAGGAATTCCTCCGGCAGTTTTACTTAATAATAAAACATTGTTCGATGATATTTTTTCGATAAAAACTCCAGAATCCCATAATTTATCAGAAACGTCGGCAACCACTAATTTTAGGTGATACATGGCACATGGTGTAACTTTTGAAATGGCTTTTAAGCCTTTTGTAAAACCATCGTATTGAACAGAAGTTCCGTTATTATTATTTTGATAGCGCGTTGTATTTAAATTTTGATTAACGTTATTGATCGTTACAGCAGTTGAGGAGTTGGGTAATAATGCAATATTATGATAGATGCCGGCACCGGGGTCGCCGGTTATTCCGGGACCGCTTATAAAGAAACCAAAAACGTCATTATATTCAGAACCTACCCACTCTTCATATTCTTCAGATGCAAATACAAAGTCGAATTTAATTGTATCCCCTTGCGGAATGATATCAAATTCAAATTCTGTATACTCCCAAGTTGTTTTACCCGTATAGCTATTTAATAAGGTATATGTATTTGGTGTATATTGATTTCCAAAAAAAGTAGTTTTATTTGCAACATTATTTGGTCCAAGGGCATTATAAATGGTTCCTGTAGTTAATAATAAACCCTCAGTAATATTTAAATTACTAGCTGTTGCCACATATTTTCCATAACTATTAGCTCCTGCAGGAGTTACTACCGGATTTAAAATTTGAACCCCCGAACCGGTTATTAATTGCGCCAATTGTGCCGGAGTTAAGGTATTAGTAACTACAAGTTGTGCTGATAATTTATTATATCCATTAAAGAATGCTATAATGAAAATAATGATGGGTAGAATTCGTTTCATATTATAATTTTTGTATTATTATTATTTTTCAATAATTCTTTTTGCTGCACAATTTTTCTGAGCATCTGCCAAACCCATTCCTTCAAGAAATTCGTAATTTAAAGCAGTTTTCAATGAATTGATCTTAGAACTAACCTTGTCCTTTTCGATAGTTGTAACAGTTTTTTCAGACTCTATTGCTACGATACCGGCAGGAATACAAGTGTAAATAGTTTTAAACCCATCGATCTTTAAAAACTCTTTTTGAACAAGTTTGTCAGCATCCACCGAATAGCCCGAGAATTTTATAATGATTAAGTTATCACTGTCAACATGTTGATTTGCTTGACTATATACAGTAAAAAGACTTAATAAAAGTATAACTGTAAAAAATTGTTTTTTAAGATTTATCATAATTATATAATTAACGGCACAAATCTCAGAAGTTTGAAATTGTAATTAAATGATTTGCCTCACTAATGGAACTGATAATCATCAATATGAAAAATGATAATTATCTTTTTTTGAAACTAATGTTTGGAAATGAAAATAATTTTATTAAATGAACAAGTAAAAATAATTTTACCGGAGTTCTTTAAGAATGTTGCGAAATGAAAATTAAAAGCTTGTATAAAGCAAGCGGCCAACTAAAAAATAAATGGTGATACCTATGATATCATTGAGTGTTGTAACAAACGGCCCGGTTGCTAAAGCAGGATTTATTTTAAATCTGTTCATTGTTAATGGTACGAATGTACCTAAAAAAGAAGCGAAAATAATTACTGTAAATAATGCCACACTAACGGTTGCGGCTAGTTGCCAATCTTCAATTAAAAAAGAATAACCACAAATTAAAGTAGAACAAATTAATCCGTTTATTAAACCAACGCTTAATTCTTTACCTAATTTTGGTAATATTTTATCGCCTAAAAGTGTGTTGTTTGCTAATCCTTGAACGATAATAGCGCTACTTTGCACACCCACATTCCCACCCATGGCGCCTATCAGCGGAATAAAATAAGCCATTTCGGGATGTATCTTAATTTGCTCTTCGTAACTTCCAATAATACGCGAACCAACAATACCACCACACATACCAACCAATAACCATGGAATTCGCGCACGCGATAAACGCCATATTTTATCATTAGAGTCAACGTCATCAGAGATACCACTCATACGTTGAATATTCTCGTCAGCCGTTTCTCTGATCACATCAAACACATCGTCAATAGTAATTCTCCCTACTAATCTTCCTAACTGATCAACAACCGGTAAAACAACAAGGTCATACTTTTGCATTATCTCAGAAACCTCTTCACTGGTAGTACTCGTTTTTACAAACTGAATATCCGGTTCAAAAATTTCTTCAACACGCGCTAATGGATGAGAAATAATTAGTTTTTTTAATGATAACATTCCAATTAAACGTTCGTTATTATCTACCACATAAACGGCATACATCACATCAACGTTATCAGTTTGATTTCTTATTTGTTCGATACAAGCATTAACTGTTTCAAAAGCATACACACTCACTAATTCCTTTGCCATTAAGGAACCTGCCGTGCCTTCTTCGTAGTTGATCAATTCGGCAATATCACTTGCCTGTTCAATATCTTCTATGTGAGAAAGAACTTCTTCTTGTATCTCTTGAGGTAATTCTGAAATAACATCGGCAGCGTCATCACTCTGCATGTTATCTAATTGCTCTGCAATTTCTTTAGAACTAAACGTAGCTAATAGATCTTCACGTTTATCTTCATCCAACTCTAATAAAACATCCGAGGCAATATCATCATCAATTAATTCAAATAAATACGCTGCCTCTTTTAAATTAAGTTGATTGATAATAATAGCAATATCTTGAGCATAAAATTCATTTAATTGCTCCTTTAAAAAACCTGTGTTTTTTTCTTCAATAGCCGTTTTAAAGCTATCTATAAATTCAGATGTGATTTCGAATTGCATGTTTTTAAAGTCATGCAAAAATAAAGAATTAAACTTTAGTATTTACCTCTTATATTTCTTTTAAGGATCTTTTAATTCGAACCTTGATAGCGGGCGCCATGGGATAATTTTGCATATGTTCTAAATGCAAACGTAATTCATTTTTCAGGTCGGGATATTTTTTACAGATCTTTGTAGCAACAGTAATGGCAAATGCTTTGCTGGCAATAGGATCAGCTTCTCTGGTTAAAATAGAAAAACAGCATTCTACTATATACCCTTCATACTTTTCGGGAATTTCAATTTCTTGTAAGATCCTTAAAATATTGCGTGGCACAGAAGGATGATTATCTGTTTGCTGTAATTTAATAATTAATTTACCCAGATAGGGTTTAATTAATTCGGGATGCGCAATAGCAACATAACTTAAAGGCCACGCTGCTCTTTGAATAAGTTTTGGTTGGCCATTTAAAAACAGATCCATTAAAACTTTAAATTTAGTTTTATCATCACCAATGTAATCAACCACGGCCATTGTTAATGTTCTGCTATGCTCTTCGCTTAATCGTTTTTCTATATCCATAGGTTAATTGAATCTCTCCAAATTAAAACAAAAACCCCTAAAACTGCAATAGCGCAAGCAAAAACAGCCTGAATGGTTATTTTTTCTTTGTAATAAAAATAATTTATGGGCAACACAACAATAGGCAGTAAAGCGAAAATAGTTTGGGCTGTAGCAACCGACAAATGTTGAATAGCAAGTAAAGAAAAAGAAACACCCAATACCGGACCAAACAAAGTACCCAAAAACATATACGGCAAACCATTATTTTGATTTTTAAATACAGGCATTGAATTGGCTTTCATTCTTCCGGTAACAAGTGCGATCAAGAATGCTGCGCCAAATGCAAAGAGTAATCTAATCCACACTGCATGAAGCGTTGGCAACTTTTCTTCATAAGAATCCATTCCTAATTTTGATAAAACCAAACCTGTTCCCTGGCAAAGTGCTCCAATAACTCCAAAAAGTATCCCTTTTGGATCTCTTTCAAAACCTGCCTTTTCGGAAGCTTTTTTATCTTTTTTAGAAAGTGTTAACCAAATTACACCTCCAATAGTTATAAAAATTCCAAGTACACCTATAAAATTCATTGTTTGATCTAATATTAAAAAACCCGCCAATAAAGCGGCTCCCGGAGCAATGGTCGTATATAAGCTTCCAAGTTTTGGGCCTAATATTTTAAATGAAGTAAAACTAAAATAATCACCAATTGTAAAACCAATGATGCCTGAAAGACCTAAAAATAAATAGTGATTAAATTGAGGAATTGAGAATAAACCGATGATAGAAATCGGATAAAAACAAATAATTAAAATTGAAATAACTAACCAACCTAAAAATAAACGATACTGATTTAACGCTGCTGTGCCAAAACGTTTAGAGGCTTCGGTAAAAGGAAAAATGCCAATACTCCAGCAAACAGTAGTTAATAATGCTATAATTACGCCAAACATTTTTACGAAGTATAAATGCGCTCACCAAAAATGGTGCTACCAATTCTTACCATGGTGCTCCCCTCTTCTACAGCTATTTTGTAATCACTACTCATACCTATACTAAGAGTTGTAAGCTTATTGTTTTTAGCAGAATGCTTTTTTAAAAATTCATTTAAAGAATGAAATTCTTTTTTAATTTGCTGCTTATCATCTGTATTACTGGCCATTGCCATAAAGCCAATAATATTTATGTGTTTTAATTGCGAATAAATTTCTGAATATAAAAAATGTTCACATTCCTCAAATGAAAAACCAAATTTTGTTTCTTCTTGTGCAATGTAAATTTGTAATAAACAATTAATAACGCGTTTGTTCTTTTGAGCTTGCTTATTTATTTCTTCCAATAATTTTACACTATCAACACCGTGAATTAAATGAACAAAGGGTGCAATGTATTTTACTTTATTGCTTTGTAAATGCCCAATAAAATGCCAATTAATATCTTTTGGTAATTGCTCATGTTTATCAACTAATTCCTGTACATAATTCTCTCCAAAATCTCGCTGTCCTGCATCATAGGCTTCCATAAGCATTTCATTTGGCTTTGTTTTAGAAACAGCAACCAATGTAACATGTGCGGGTAAACTATGTTTTATATGAAGGAGATTTTCTTTAATTGACATGGAATTAATTATTCAATTGACTATTCGTCTTCAAAACTATAAATAACCAAGCCACTGCGCATTTTTGGTTCTACCCAGGTAGATTTTGGAGGCATAATATTATTGGTATCTGCTATCCATTTTA
>JALHPG010000140.1 GCA_022842625.1 Bacteroidia bacterium
TCGCGAATTGGCTTTCCGCCATCCATAGTTTCAATAACAGCAAGTTCGCGTGCGCGCTCTTGCATTACACGTGCAATCCTAAAAATATATTTTGCACGTTCTTTTGCCGGCATTTTTTTCCAGGTTTTGTCGTATGCTGTTTTAGCGGCAGTAACGGCAGTATCAACATCTTTAGCATTTGCCTGAGCAACTTCGGCTAATTTTTCTTCAGTACTCGGGTTATGAGTTGCAAAATATTTTTTGCTGTTTGGTTTTACAAATTTTCCATTTATAAAAAGATCATATTGCGATTTAAGTTTGATATGATCTTTTGCTTCTGGCGCAGGTGCGTACTCCCAATTAAAAGCAGATGCTGTATTTTCTTTTTTCATTTTATAATTTCGTTCTTTTATTAAATCTGTGGCTTTTTTATTCAGAGTAATTAATCAATACTAATATAATCTTTACTGTAATAAACGCCTTTTTGTTCTTTACCTAATTGCAAAACAATGTCGTTTGCCAAACTACTGGCACCAAATCGGAACCATTCGTTGGTCATCCATTTTGAACCTAGTGTTTCGTTAAGCATAACTAAATATTGCAAAGCGCTTTTAGCTGTTGAAATTCCACCGGCTGGTTTCATCCCGATCATCACATTCGTTTTTAAATAATGATCTTTTATTGCTTCCAGCATTACTAAAGTAACAGGCATAGTTGCTGCAGGTTGAATTTTTCCGGTTGATGTTTTAATAAAATCTGCACCGGCATGTATTGCTATATCGCTTGCTTTCCTAACATTATCTAGTGTAGACAATTCTCCGGTTTCTAATATTACTTTTAGTCGTGCTTTACCGCAGGCATTTTTGATGGCTGCGATCTCATCAAACACAAAATTGTAATTTCCTTTTAAGAATTCTCCACGGCTGATAACCATATCTACTTCATCGGCGCCGCTATCAATAGCAAGTTGCGTGTCATCTAATTTTATTTGTAAAGTTGAATTTCCGCTAGGGAAGGCGGTAGCAACCGAGGCAATTTTTACCGGACTATCTTTTAAAACTTGTTTAGCTGTTTTTACATGATTAGGGTAAACGCAAACGGCCGCAACAGTTGGTAATCCCGGAATATCATCAGCAACATGCATGGCTTTAAAACACATTTGTTTTACTTTCCCTTCGGTATCTTTTCCTTCAAGAGTAGTAAGGTCTATCATGTTCAAAGCTAATTTTAAACCAATTAATTTGGTTTCTTTTTTAACACTGCGGGTATTAAAGCGTGCCACACGCTCTTCTATACCAACTTGGTCAATAACAGGTGTATGTTTAAAATCTGGAGTCATATTTGATGATTTAAATATACTCAATTTTAAAATCTTAGATTAAAATTATTTATGCTTTTTTAGCAGGCAAAAACAGAGATATAATTAGTAATTTTAGCTGAGTTATGTTCGCTTTTTGTAAACCCGTATCGTCTAAAAAAAGGTTTTTACCATTTAGAGTTTTAAATGACGAATTTTCGTTTTCGTTATATGAAAAAGCTGCGGCAATTCCTTTGGCAGACTGGGATGCGATTACAAAAAAGAACAGTATTTTTTTAGAGAGGGATTATTTAAAAATTCTCGAAAATTGCGAACACACAAAGTTAACTCCTCGTTACGCCATTATATATTTTAAAAATCAACCTTGTGGCATTATTTATTTTCAAATAGTAGATTTTAAAGCAGAAGTTTTTGGGGACCTTTTAGATAAACAAGTTGAAACTATAAAATCAACACGATTAAATTTATTTGAAAAATATGTTGATTCCAACAAAGACGGGATACTGTTGCGTTTATTTACTTGCGGAAATAATTTAGTGAGTGGTGAATATGGATATCTATTTGACGATAAAGTTGGCCCAGAGCAGGCGCATGCCTTGTTGTTAAATTTAATTGATGTGGTTTCTAAAGAAGAAAAATTAGCAAGAACCATTTCAGCAATTTTGCTTAAAGATTTTCATACTCCGCTTGAACCAAAAGCATTATTTAAGGAAGAGAAATATTCTGATTTTTTTGTTGAACCAAACTTAATTGTTGATATCCCCAGGGGCGTTGAAACAATAGAGGATTATATAAGCCTATTCTCAAAAAAATATAGGAATAGGGCTAGATCCATTTTTAAAAATTTGGAAGGTGTCGAAATAAAGCATTTGAGTCTGGCTGAAATACAATTTCATGAGGCCGACTTGTATAAATTGTATGAAAGTATTTTTGATAAAGCAAAATTCAAACTCATTAAATTACCCAAGAATTATTTTAGCAGTGTAAAAAGTATTTATGAAAAAAACTTTAATGTAAAAGCGTTTTTTTTCGAGAATAAAATTATCGCATTTGCAAGTTGTTTTAAAATGCCAGATGGTACTTTAGAAGCTCATTATATTGGGCTTGATTATGAATTTAACGGACAGTTTAATTTATATCAAAACGTTTTATATGGCATGATAGACGAAGCCATAAAAAATAAATTATCAAAAGTAAATTTAGGTAGGACAGCTGCCGAAATAAAAACTACAGTTGGTGCAAAGCCTGTTGATTTGATATGTTATATTAAACCTCAAAACACGATCTCAAAATTAATTCAAAAACCATTTATTTCTTTTCTGCAACCTGCAGAATGGATCCCTCGAAATCCCTTTAAAGATGAAGGTGTGGAGAAATAATTTACGCTGAGCCTGTCTAAGCGCATTGGATCGTTTTATTTGATCATTAGATCTTAGTAATTTTATTTCAAAAAACTCAATAAAAAAAGGCACAAAAAAAGCGGAGTAAAAAACCGTTCAGGCTTCTCGACTCCGCTCGAAGTGACATTATAAATAAAAAATTAGCCTAGGTCAAATTTAATACCTTGTGCTAATGGCAATGTATTGCCATAGTTAACAGTATTTGTTTGTCTGCGCATATAAGCTTTCCATGCATCCGATCCGCTTTCGCGTCCGCCGCCGGTTTCTTTTTCGCCGCCAAATGCACCACCAATTTCTGCGCCGCTCGTTCCAATATTTACATTGGCAATTCCGCAATCACTTCCTTTATAACTTAAAAACAATTCTGCTTCGCGAATATTTAAAGTCATAATAGCACTGGATAAACCTTGTGGTACACCATTTTGTAGAGCGATGGCTTCTTCTAATGTTTTATATTTCATTAAATACAAAATAGGCGCAAATGTTTCGTGTTGTACTATTGCCATCTCATTTTTTGCCTCTGCAATTGCCGGTTTTACATAACAACCACTTTCGTATCCCTTGCCTTCTAATACTCCTCCCGGAACAATAATTTTTCCACCTTCGCTAATAACATGCTCAAGAGCATTCATGTAGCCCTTAACGGCATCTTTATCAATTAACGGACCAACGTGGTTTTTTTCATCTAATGGATCACCAATTTTTAATTGAGCGTATGCTTTTACCAAACTTTCTTTAACTTTTTGGTAAATATTTTCGTGAATAATTAATCTGCGGGTTGAAGTACAACGTTGTCCTGCGGTACCAACTGCTCCGAACACTGCGCCAACAAGGGTTGTGTCTAGGTCGGCATTTTCGGTAATAATAATGGCATTGTTGCCACCTAATTCTAAAATACTTTTCCCAAAACGTGCGGCTACTTTTGAGCCAACAATTTTTCCCATTCTTGTAGAGCCTGTAGCCGAAATTAAAGCAACATGAGTATCTTCTGTTAAGAGTTCTCCGATTTTGTAATCACCGTTAACTAAGCAAGAAATTCCTTCAGGTAAATTATTTTCTTTTGCTACTTCGTTCCAAATGTTTTGGCAGGCGATAGAGCATAAAGGCACTTTTTCAGATGGTTTCCAAACACAAACATCTCCACATATCCATGCTAAAGTTGTGTTCCATGCCCATACTGCTACCGGAAAATTAAATGCACTGATGATCCCAACAATACCAAGCGGATGCCATTGTTCCATCATGCGATGGTTAGCGCGTTCGCTTTGAATAGTTAAGCCGTATAACTGACGAGATAATCCAACAGCAAAGTCACAGATGTCTATCATCTCTTGCACTTCGCCTAATCCTTCTTGATATGATTTTCCCATTTCATAGGAAACTAATTTACCAAGTTCAGATTTTTTAGCACGTAACTTTTCGCCAAACTGACGAACATATTCTCCGCGTTTAGGTGCCGGAATTTCTCTCCAATAATGAAAAGCATCATTGGCTGCAGTGATCACCTTTTGATAATCTGATTTAGTTGCAGATTTTACTTTTCCAATTAATTTTCCGTCAACCGGGCTAAACGATTCAATAATTTCTCCGGAAGAGAACCAATTTTTTCCGGTTGAGCAACCTTCGTTTATTTCTTTTAAGCCTAAAGCTTTTAATGTGTTTTGCATAATTTAATTTTAGAAGGTATAAAGATAATTATTATTTATTGAGCGATTACAAATGTTTTTTTAATTATAGATACAATTGTAAATAAATTGTGAACAGATATGCCTTTTGCTTAACCATGAGGTAATTTTTAGCCAAAATAAGTTTACTAATGCATAATCTTAAATGAGTTTATTCTTAAACCAGAAGAGAGTTCTTTGTTAAAAAATATAACGAAGATGAAAAAGAATTTATTTATTACACTTATTGCATTTTTTGTGATAAGGTTGAGTGCTCAAAATCCAGGTTTAGTTATTAGCGAATTTTTTCCTAATCCTGCGGGCACAGACACTTGTCAGGAATTTGTTGAATTAATTGCTACCAAACCAATAAACTTTGGATTAACGCCTTATACTGTTATAGTTAATAATAACGGTACAGCTAATGCTCAAGGTTGGATAGCAGGTGGCGCACTTTCATACGCATTTGCAATTACTTCCGGTACTGTTGCTGCCGGTAATGTTGTTTATGTAGGCGGAAGCTGTATGGCTCCTGCGGGCCAAAAACTAAGAGTAATAAATGTTAAATATACAGGTGGCGATGGCGGAATTGGAAGCGCTAATGCCGCAGGCGTATTTGGAAATGGAGGAACAAACGCTGATGGTGTTGCTGTTTTTGATCTCCCTATTTCTGCTATAACAAATTCTTCTGTTCCAAAAGATGCTTTGTTTTTTGGTTCTGGTTTAGGAGGTGCAATTGTAAACGCGGGCATTGATGGTTATCAATTACCTGTTAATGATCTATATTCTGGTGGAAAATTAAACGCAACAAGTTTTTTTACAGGCGACCCAGGTCCAGATGTTATTACAGCAACCGGAATTTTTAATACAACTAATAACGTGTGGACGTTGCCTAGAACGTTTTCAGTTACGCCTTTTGCTTCTCAAACAAATGCATCAAGTTCAGTTTCGCTTACAACAAGTGCGGCTCCTGCTACAATTTCATTTTTAAGTAATGATACTTCGGTTGTTGAAACAAACTCCAGCGCTACAATTTATTTAAAGCAAACAGTTTCTAGTACTTCTTTAAGCGTTGTAAGTGTTGTTGCTTCTGCCTGGTCAAATGCAACTAGCACTGATTATACACTTGCTACAACCAGTGTCACTTTTGCAGCAAACTCACCAATAAATACAACAGCTTCTGTTTCGATTAATTTGGCAAATGATGCTACTCTTGAAAGTGCTGAATATGTTATTTTAAAATTAGTGCCGCAAATGAATGCTACAATTGGTTCAACAAACCAGTGTACGTTTTATATTTTAGATGATGATAAAGTTGCACCAGCTGCGGCGAATACAATTAGTTTGAATTTAATTGGCAGTTATCAAAATTTTGTTTCAGGCACTAATTCGGCTGAGATCGTGGTGCATGATCCAACTACTCAACGTTTATATATTGCAAATAGTATCGCTGCAAAATTAGATATTATCGATTTTATTAATCCGGCAACTCCAACGCTTATTGCAAGCATAAACATTTCTTCTTATGGTAACATTAACTCTGTTGCAGTTAAAAACGGAACAGTTGCTTGTGCGATTGAAAATAGTTCGTTAGCTATTGGAGGAACAAATCCTCAAGATAGCGGTAAGGTTGTTTTCTTAGATAAAAATGGATTGTTTTTGAAGCAAGTAAAGGTAGGAATGATGCCGGATATGATCACATTTAATAATGCAGGAACAAAAGTGTTTACTGCAAATGAAGGTGAGCCAAATGCTTCATACACCTTAGACCCTGATGGATCGGTTAGTATTGTAGATATCTCGGGAGGCATTGCTGCTTTATCTCAAACAAATGTTGCTCATGTAACTTTTACTGTTTATAACGGACAAGAAACTGCACTTAAAGCGCAAGGGATCAGAATTTATGGACTTGGTGCTTCTGCGTCAAAAGATTTTGAACCAGAGTATATTTCAATTGCAAAAGATGATTCAAAGGCTTGGGTAACCTTGCAGGAAAACAATGCGATCGTAGAAATAAATTTATCGAATAACGCTATCAACTATATTAAACCATTAGGTTCAAAAAATTATAACAATTTAAATAAAGGCCTTGATGCATCTAACCTAACTAAGGGAGTTAATATTGCTAACTTTCCGGTAAAAGGATTGTATTTACCGGATGCTATTGCAAGCTATTCAGTTGGAGGTATTAATTACTTGGTTACAGCAAACGAGGGTGATTCTCGCGATTACCCGGGGTTTTTTACTGAAGAAAAAAGGGTTTCTGCTCTTTTACTCGATCCAATAAAATTCCCTAATGCTGCTGATCTGCAAAACAACTATGTATTGGGTCGTTTAAATGCAACAGATAAATTAGGTGATACAGATAATGATGGTGATATCGATTCTATTTATGTTTATGGAGGACGTTCGTTTTCAATTTGGAACGCTAATACCGGAAATTTAGTTTATGATAGCGGAGATCAAATGGAACTGATCACTTCAACAAATTCTTTTTCAGTAATGTTTAATGCTAGCAACACAACTATTGTAAAAAAAGACAGAAGCGATGATAAAGGTCCTGAACCGGAAGGCGTTGCAATAGGAGCTATTGGTACAAATACATTTGCATTTATTGCGGTTGAACGTATTGGTGGAATTATGGTTTATGACATTACAAATCCAGCCGCTCCAATATATGTTACTTATGTAAATAACCGTTCTTTTCCCGGCAACTCTCCAGATAGAGGTTCTGAAGGTATCATTTTTATTCCTCAATCACAGAGTCCTAACGGTCAGCACCTTGTTATAGCTGCCAACGAAATAAGCAGTTCACTTTCAATTTACGGAATACCGGGTTGCGCTGCACCAGTTGTTAGCTCGTTAAGCGTTTCGGGCAGTACTACCGGATTATGTTCATCTAATGGCCCAATAATTAGTGTGCCGTTTGCTTCAGGATTAAATTATCAATGGAGCAATAATGGAACGCCAATTGTTGGTGCAATATCTAATACAGTAATGGCAACTGCAACCGGAAATTATTCAGTTGCAATAACGGGTGGTACAAATTGTTCGGTAAGTTCATTATCTCAAAGTGTAAGTGTAATTCCTGCTCCATCAATTACTGTTGCTACATCTGGAAGTGTGATATGTAACGGACAAACAGCAACTTTAACTGCAAGTGGAGCTCTTACTTATAGCTGGACAAACGGACCAAATGCAGCCTCATACACAGTTAGTCCTACAACCAATACAACTTATACGGTTGCTGCTACTGGGGTAAATTCTTGTACGAATACTACAACTTTTTTGCAAAACGTTTCGTTGTGTACTAATCTTAA
>JALHPG010000141.1 GCA_022842625.1 Bacteroidia bacterium
AAAATCGAGCATTATCGAACCCCTGAAGTAAATCGTGTGATTGCCCAAATCGCCCTATTATCAAAGGGTTTGGGGGAAATAAAAAAACCGGACTTCTCTAAATTTGAAGAGAAGTCCGGCTTAGTACCCCCAACAGGAACCAATCCGAACCTTGGCTTAAAACAATTCAAAATATATTAAAGAAATCAAAATAGCTTAAAAACAATAGGTTAAAAGGGTGGCTATAATTTGTAGCAAGACATAACAATAGGCTGGCTTAACTTTATTGTATGGCTAATTTGTATAAAGTTTCAGAACATACGCCCGAACATTGCAAGCCGGAAATTTCAATATCTCTTGTAAAAGGGGGCGAAAATTCGGCTATTATTAAGATCAATAAAAGGGTTGAATTAGACCTTAATTATAGAGAATTTAAGTCCTTTGATCTGGAAGGGAAAAGCTATTCTATTGAGCTAAATAACACTTTTATTGAGCATTGGGGAAAAGCTTATAATTGTTATGTATTTTTGTTAAAAGAGACTTAATTTGACTGATAAGAAATATAAGCAGGATAATAAGGGGATAAAGGAGGCTACCCGAATAGACCTAACTAATAAAATAGTTGAGGTATGCTCAAAGCTCCTGACCAATTTAGAACTGGAGGTTTTAATTGGTGTTCTAATTAACAATAAGTCTTTTGCAGAAATTGCTGATAAAAGACAACTCACTTCAGGCAGGATAAAACAAGTATTTGAAAAAGGCATAAAAAGACTCAATGCTTTTTTAAATACAGTTGATGAAAGAATTGTGAAATATAAAGAGGTTGCAGAAAAATATTCTGAAATGGAAAACCGCATTTTAGAATATGAAAAAGAAAAGCAGGAAAATAATAAGCAAAAAGAAGTTTGGGACACTTTTTCTCCTGAAATCCAAAAGTTACTGCTAACTAAAGTTATTGATACCACTTTGTCAGAAAGGGTAAAGAATATCTGCACTAAGGGCAATTTATTTGGTGAGAATATAGAAACTATTGCTGATCTGGTGAAACTAAATCCTAAAAGACTTTTGAAATTTAGGAACTGTGGTAAAAAAAGCATTACAGAAATTGAAGATTTTTTTAATGAGAACAATTTAAATTGGGGAATGTTAGAAGCTTGAATCATAAAGTTTATTTGTAGTATTCCCGACCATTGTTGTCAATATAAACAATTCTGTTATCAAGTGTTTTTACGAGGGAAAATTCATTATAATTGAAATAAAGCTCTTTGAATTTTGGTTTTGTTATAACCTTACCCGAACTATTAAAAAAGCCCATTTGACCATCAACATAATATTTACTTAGTCTGTATTTATCTCTATTAGAATATTCAAAAACTTTAACACTATCAAAATGAAATTCATTAATAAATTGTCCATTACAATAAATTGTTTGCCACTTATTACTTATTTTAACTACTGCTACACCACTGCTAAATTCAATGAATTCGTCGTATTGTGTTGGTAAAGTGTCAGGCTTGTACGCATTTTTTGTATAGTCTAAAATTTGTATTTTCTTGTTTTTAATAATTGTAAAACAACTTCGTTCACTTGAAGTTACACCCCCACAAGCTCCAATAATTATGGGAACTAATTTTCCATTTAGATCGAATTGAGATGCCTTTTTTGATTTAATACAATACAGATAAGGGTAATCATAAGAAATTGTATCGTATTTGAATGGAATAATTACTTCTTCTTTCTCGTCTATTACGCCATACTTTTTACCTTGACAAGCAATTGCCCGAGTTCCGATGAAAGGATAAATAAAAGAATAAGTCTTAGAAGAAATTGGATTGAAAGATTTGTCCACGTAAAGCCATTTGTCGGACTGCTTGAAAGGAAAAATATTTTGACCAAAACAATAATTATTGAATATGATTACAATTGAAAATATGAATATTTTACCTTCAAAATATTTCATTGATCCTGAATTTATTTAACATTAAGAGTGTCAGAAACCGAATTTTGCACTGCGTCTGGTTTTGGAATGTTGCTAACTGTGTATTCCGAATATGCAATAAGACAATATGTAAATACCCATAATATCACAATGACAAATTTATACCAACTTTTAGCAACGATATAATCTAAGATAATCTCTGCAAGAAAAACCAGAAGAATAATAATAACAAAAAAGAAAAGGAATAGCGGAACACTTGCATAGAAAAATAGCTGCACGATCATTAAAATGTAAATCGGACGGAAACCATTTAACCATATCTCATCCCAATATTTTACTTTTATCGGATGGTGCTCATCCATAAAACCATCTATACCTCTTTCATGAGTATAAAGTTGGCGTTTTGTAGCGGAGAAAATTGAAATGTTCTTGAGGCTACCTTCTTTCATTATATTATAACGAAGAATATCTTTACATAGCTTTATTCCAGCCCAGAACATCAATCCTAAGAGGCCGCTAAGAATTTTAAAAAATGAAATTAATAATGGATTCATCGGTTATTAAAAAATTTATTTAAACACATATTTCTGTCTTTAACAATAGAATTGTACAGAGCATATAAATCACGTCGATCATTTAATAGAAATGTATAATCCGTTTTTGTAAAGGGAATAAAATAATTAGGGTATTCGATATGTTGAACCTTTAAAACTACTTTAGATAATAGATTAAGGCGAGTAAGTTCATCAAGTAATTTGATAGTATCTCCGAAACGATATTGTTGCTTTATCAAATAAATTTCTTTTTGAGGTACTTCTGTATTACTTGAATAGTCAATTATAAATTCGTCGTACATTTTTGGTAAGAACTCCGAATTATTCACCATTTTATTTGGATCTGGTGCTATATCCCCTTCAACAAAATAGTACTCCAGCCAAATAAAAATATTGCATAAGGCTTTTAGTAAATCAACAGAAGTACTTATTGCGTTAATCTTTAACTTATACGTTTCTAATATCTTTGGAACTTGTGTCGGTAAACATCCTCGAATCTCGTTACAAAAGGAATAAAAGTCATTACCTGAGAATTTCGCTTTTAATTGTGCGTTTTCAAAAAAGTTAATTTCTGCTGTCTGTTGATTGTAACTCCATGCACCGGAAATGGCAAAGATTATTTCATTGTTATTAGAAAAACCATTTACGTACAAAGAAATATCATTAGAAGATGTAATTTTCTGAATATCCGAACATGAGAAACCTTCATCCATTAATTGCTTTTGCATTTCTTCAGAGATTTGATATTTTGCTATAAATCCTGGTCTGAGAACAAAAGCAAGTTTAATTAATTGATGTTGATAGGTAAGATTTTCATTCACCTTGATGTCCCCGTAAAAAGGCGCACCTGTCGATGCAGGATAAAAGAAATTACCAATTAAGTTTGAACGATATTTTTTATACGATTCACTTTCAGGCTTGAACTCTATTTCAACTACTTTGTTTTGGTAAGTGCTATATATATCTTGACAGTACATTTTTGTCTTATTTTATAATAAATATATGATTTTAACAGAAAAAGCAAGCGTTTTACGAAAAAAAGCGGTTTTCACACCGCTTTTTTAACAAAAAACTCTAATCTATGCCGCCTCTTTATATTCCTGATCTTCAAAAATCGGTATCTCACCACCCTGATTAAAGCGTCCAAATTGAATAGCTCTACCCTTCTCAGGAACTTCGATTACTACATCAACGTCGTGTTGGCGCTCATTAGACCCTCTGAATACACCGTTTTTTGTTACTTGGCAAATCTCAATAATTGTTTTGCCCGGATTTTCTTCGGCTAATTCGTCCACTTGATGAGGCGTTAAACCCAATTTGTTTACACTATCGAGAAAAATGAATTGATAAGGTGAAAGATCGTTTGGTAAATAATCACTCACATCTAAACAACGATGTTTAACATTCTTATCATTTAGTTTCATTTGAAGCGTAGCATCTAATTTTTCTTCCTTTGCAACATAAAGCGTATTTCCATGATGACGGGCGAGATAACCAGCCCAATCAACGCATAAATAAGATTTGCCGAATTTGGGCTTGCCCGAAACCATTGCTCTGAAACCTGGACTAGGATCACCAATTAGTTCTTTCCATTTGCCAGTAAAACCAAGCGTATCAAATTTTAATTTAGCGAAATCAACGCTATTCATTATTCTTTGTTTTGGTGTACCGGAAAACATATTTTCTTTACTGCATAATGGTTGTTCTTCTTCTTCCTTTTCCTTTTCGCAATTGCATCCGTCTAAAGTTGCATTCAATCCATTCAGTACCTCTGTATGAATTTGTAGTGTATCGTTTTTCTTCGCTACTTTTAGAAAATCCAAAAGAGATTTATAAACGGCTTGCAATTGTGGTGCAAAGGGATCATCTGCATAAATTTTCTTTGCCTTTACTGCTTTTGTCAATGTGTCAAATAGACGTTGTGCTTTTTCCCTTGTAAGGTTTTTGCCTTGAATGCCAATATATCTTTTTACATAATTAACCGAAAGTCTTACCCTTTCTGAACCACCGATCTGCTGAAATTTCTTTAATACATCAGGGTTTATTTTTATTTCGGCTTTTCTTTTAAGAGGATTTTTGATTTTTCTTAAAGCGTTTGTAAGCTTTACAAGATTGATCTGTATGTAGTCAATCTCCTTTTTGAATGGAGATGTTTTACGGATGCGTTTTTCTACAATTGGTTTCTGAACAGCAGATAAAAAATTCAATAACTGATCTATTGTTTTTTCCTTGCCCTCCATAATCGCATAGCGTTTAATAAGTTTTACTTCCTCACCAATGCGTTCAACTGGCTTTACGTTATCCTTATTTTTTGCAGGTTCAGATTTTGTTATTTTCTCTTTAGTGGGTTCCTTTTTGAGTGGTGCTTTTTTTGTAAACTGTTTGCTTTCGTGTTCTACAACTTTACCACTTGCATAAAGCTCATCTAAAATCTCATTATAGATACTTTGCAATGGAAAAGAAAAATCAACATTTTTATTTCCAATGCGCTCTACAACTATCTTGTTGCCTTTAATTGTGGCGGCAAAATCGGGGCTATATCTTCCTGTTTGACCTTTTTTTAATTGGTCAACGCTATCACCGCGTTCTACATAGCCATAAATTAATCTTTTTGCCGCTTCTCTGCCTGCCTTTTCACTTACATTTGGTTTGTCCTCAACAATTCTCATCGTTGTGTGTTCCTCATCATTTTGCTGATACAATCCCGCTAATCCTTCGTCTGCAAATGAATAATAACCCTCTTTCGTAATAATAATGTGATCCATGAAAGTTATATCTACTGTTTGCGCCGCTTTTTTAATTGAATTAGTTATCGCAATATCTTGTTCACTTGGTTTTAGATTGCCGCTTGGATGATTATGTGCGATTATAATACCGCTACTCAAACTTTTTAATGCGGTACTTACAATTAGCTTAACATCCATAATAGTAGAATTTACTCCACCGGTTGTATGTCGGTAATAACCAATTACGTTATTTGCCCTGTTTAAATAAAGAACAATTGCCTGCTCTTGCATTTCCATTGTTCCTTCAGGGATAATTTTGCGGATAAGTTCGGCTGCATCGGTTGATCTTGATACCTTTCCAAAAATTTCTGTTGTATGAAATTGTAGTTTTATTTCTGGAACGTTATTGTCTGCATTAACTTGTCCTTCTGATTTCTGTGTTTCTTCCATTTTAAAAAAATTAAAGAAAGGGAGCATTGCTCCCTTTCGGTTATTGGTAAACTTTCTTTCCTAAACTTCTGTGATGTTCAAGAATCGCTTTTTGCAAATGTTTAGGTAGGTTTCTTTTTTGCTTTTCCGTTAATCTGAAAGTACCAGGAGGACCATTCAAACAACCTCTTGCCCTGCGTTTTTTCTTTTCTTTTTTTCCTTCGCTACTCAATATGCTTCCTGCTTTTGAGTAACCTTTTGTAGCCAATAAATGACCAGCCTGACTGATCTTAAAAGTTGGCCTGCAACTTGATTTTTTCTTTGCCATTTTTATTCGTTTTATAGATTGATGATTTATTTACTTGTAGATTAATGTTTCTCTGTTGTTCCAGACGTTATCGAATTTCATATCCCCATCCGCCCAAGTATGTAACTCAATGCCTTTAGAGGAAGTAACTTTTTCTATCGCCCATAACGGTGCGCTCGCAAGTGTTCCGGGTTGAGCATAGCCATTGTAAACGACATTCGCACCACTCTTATCCGTTATTAGTGGTTTGTAGTAGGATTTGCCATCAATACTGCTAACAAGGGTTTGTAAATTCAGTATAGAAGTTTTAAGATCTGTAAGTAAACTGATTTCTTGTACCTGCTTCGCTTCTTTTGCTTCAATCCCTCCTGTATCAAGAAAAGCAAGAATTGCATCTCTTAAACTTGCAGGATCAGGTTTTACAGGTGAAGTAACATTGGCAAACGGTATAAAAATATTTTCCAGTACGCCGTCGCCAATATCAATCATGATGATATTAGTTTTTATAACTTCAATTCCCCTTATCTGTGTCTTAATCACATTCCGAACGTCTGTTCCATCTGTAATTTTTATGCGTGTTCCGTTATCTTCAATTGTTACTGCCATTGCTTTTGTCTTTTTTATTTTTATTGCTTTCGTCTAGTGCATTCGATAATATTTCACCAACCCAAGCCCCGACAAAGCCCCCGATCATTACATAAGGAATTGCATCTTTTGAGTGCGCTTTTCCGTAATAATAAGAAGCGAGAGAGCCTAGGAGGGTAAATACTGATACCAACTTTTTTTCTTTTGAGTTCATTTTAAGTGCTGAGTGATTAAAAGCGCTGTGGTTATTCCTGTTAACAATATCAATCCTCCAGATAACAATTTGTTTTGTCGGGTTTTCCTTCGGAGCGAATTTTTATTGTCATTTAATTGTGTTGTTAAGAAGGAGATGCTTAGTTCACTTGTCTTTTGAATTTCCTTTAAATTAAACTCAACCTTCTCATGCAGATCAATTAAGGTGTCCCGATTGGCAATAACTGTTTCCAATTGGTTTATAGTTTCGTCGCAAGCGGTATCACTTTTATTCTGGCTTATCAATAAACTATCCAATAACAATTCCCCTTCCTTTCTATTGACCGTGTCCGAACTTGCTAAGTGTTGCCTTAACAGATCTTCATAGTGCGCTGTTTTAAACCGAAAAGAAGTGATACTATTTTTTTTAATTTGTACATCTTTCAACAAACTGTCTTTACTGATCTGAAGTTTGCGGATAGAGTTTTCATAACCTGTTATCAGTTTTGTTTTTTCTGCTTTTTCTTTTCTCCATTGATTCAAAAAAAGCGTATCGGTTGCGTTCACTTCACTTTTATTTTCATCCTTACAGCCATTGAACTGGCACGTAGTTAGCATAAATACAAAACTTGCAATAAGCAGTATGAATGCGCTTTTATTCATTGTAATTCGTATCATTTTCTTAGTTTTAATTGTTTGTATTTTTATTTTTCTCGATGCTATAACCGAAGCATCCTGCGGCGATCAGGCTCACAATAGAGTAGAACATATATTCAGGAGTACTGATATTAAATACAAGTTGCGCTATCCAGCTTATTACAACCAATGCCATGCTAATGGCGATTATCAGCTCTCTCAAACTATATCCGTC
>JALHPG010000142.1 GCA_022842625.1 Bacteroidia bacterium
TTTTGGGTATTATTTTTTACATGGAAACGACACCTTAGAGAGATCATTGAACGCACATGGCTTTACCGGCAATGATATAACGGATATGGTATTGACGCATTTACACTTTGACCATTGCGGAGGAAGCATTAATTATAACAGCGATAGAACAAAACTGGAACCTGCATTTAAAAACGCAAAGTACTATAGTAACAAAAAACATTGGGATTGGGCGGTTAACCCTAACCCACGTGAGAAGGCCAGCTTTTTAAAAGAAAACATTTTGCCTATCCAAGAAAGCGGTCAATTAAATTTTATTGATAGTAGTACCGAATTAATACCAGGTTTAAGCTTTATAGAAGTCAATGGTCATACCGAAGCAATGATGTTGCCATTAATTAAATATAAAGAAACTACAGTGGCATTTATGGCCGATCTAATACCAAGTGTTGGTCATTTACCTATTCCATATGTAATGGGTTATGATACCCGCCCTTTAGAAACCTTAAAAGAAAAAGATGCGATCTTAAAACAAGCATTAGAGAACAACTGGACCTTGTTTTTTGAGCACGATCCAATAACGGAATGCATTAATTTAGAACGCACCGAAAAAGGAATTCGTAAAAAAGATGGATTTTTGTTGAGCGAGATTTAATTTAAGGGTTAAAGCATAAATAATTAAAAACAAAAAACCCGCTTCGATAAACGAAGCGGGTTTTTAAATTTATTGTATAATTAAGCTTATTCTGCAGAAGCAGTATCTTCTTTTTTAGCTTTTGGTGTAGCAGTTTTTTTAGCAGCACCTTTACTACGACGAGTAGTTTTCTTAGCAGCACCTTCAGCAGTAGATTTACCGTTAGAGTAGATCTCGTTAAAGTCAACTAATTCGATCATTGCCATTTCAGCAGCATCACCTTGTCTGTTACCGGTTTTGATGATGCGAGTGTAACCACCATTACGGTTTGCTACTTTGCTTGCAACCTCTTTAAACAATTCGCTAACAGTTTCTTTTCTTTTTAAGTAAGAAAATGCAATACGACGGCTATGAGTAGTGTCTTCTTTGCTTTTTGTAATAAGTGGCTCAACATAAACGCGTAAAGCTTTAGCTTTAGCTAATGTTGTAAAAATACGCTTGTTATCGATCAAAGCACATGCTAAGTTCATTAATAACGCATGGCGGTGAGCGGTTTTTCTACCTAAATTATTTATTTTATCTCCGTGTCTCATTTTATTTAAGATTTATGATTTAAGATCTATGATTAAAGATTGATATCTAAAATCTAACCTCGAAAATCTAAATTTATTAATCTTTATCTAATTTATATTTTACAACATTCATTCCAAATTGTAAACCTTTAGTTTGAACAAGGTCTTCTAACTCAGTTAATGATTTCTTACCAAAATTTCTGAATTTTAATAAGTCATTCTTATTGAAAGAAACTAGTTCGCCTAAAGTTTCAACATCAGCTGCTTTTAAGCAATTTAAAGCGCGAACTGAAAGGTCCATGTCTACTAACTTAGTTTTTAATAATTGACGCATGTGAAGGCTTGTTTCGTCAAATTCTTCCTCATTACGTTTTTCTTCAGCATCTAAAGTAATTTTCTCATCAGAAAATAACATAAAATGGAATATTAAAATCTTAGCCGCTTCTTTTAAAGCATCTTTAGGGTGGATTGAACCATCAGTAACGATGTCTAAAATTAGACGCTCGTAGTCAGTTTTTTGCTCAACACGGTAGTTTTCGATATTGTATTTTACATTCTTAATTGGAGTGTAAATTGAATCAATAAAAATTGTTCCGTTTGGTGCGCTGTTAGTTTTGTTTTCTTCTGCAGGAACGTAACCACGGCCACGTTCAACAGTTAACTCCATTTTTAAACGAACCGAAGGGTCGCAATTAAAAATAACTAAATCAGGATTTAATATTTGAAAACCATTAACGTATTTACCAATATCACCGGCAGTAAACTTATCGCTTCCAGCAAAATGAACAGTAATTTTTTCGTTATCGTGGTTATCTAATTGTTTTTTAAATCTAACTTGTTTAAGGTTTAAAACTATTTCAGTTACGTCTTCAACTACACCTTTAATTGTAGAAAATTCGTGATCAACACCTTCTATTCTTAAACTAGTTACAGCATATCCTTCTAACGACGATAATAAAATACGACGTAAAGAGTTACCTATTGTAATACCAAAACCAGGCTCAAGAGGTCTAAACTCAAATTGTCCTGAAGTTTCGGATGAATTAATCATAATAACCTTGTCAGGTTTTACGAAATTTAATATTGCCATATTATAATCTTATATAGGTTATTTAATTTATTTTATTATTTAGAGTACAATTCAACTATTAATTGTTCCTTAATGTTTTCAGGGATCTGAGAACGCTCCGGACGATTAATGAATTTACCTGTCATTGAACTTTTATCAAAATCTAACCAAGGGAATTTGTTTACAGCTCCCGAAAGAGAGATAGTAATTGCTTCCATAGATTGAGATTTTTCACGAACTCCAATAATATCACCCGGCTTTAAAGTAAATGAAGCGATGTTAACAACACCACCGTTTACAGTAATATGCGCATGAGAAACTAATTGACGAGCTGCACGACGTGTAGGAGCAATTCCTAAACGGTAAACAACGTTGTCTAAACGACTTTCGATCAATTGTAACAATACTTCACCGGTAATACCGTGAGAACGCGCTGCTTTATCAAATGTTCTGGCAAATTGCTTTTCAAGGATACCATAAGTATACTTAGCTTTTTGTTTTTCCATTAACTGAATAGCGTATTCAGATTGTTTTGCACGCTTTTTTGTGTTACCGTGCTGCCCCGGAGGGTAATTCTTTTTTTCTAACGCTTTATCAGGACCGAATATTGGTTCTCTGAATTTACGCGCAATCTTTGATTTGGGACCTGTGTACCTTGCCATTTTAAATAATTGTTTGTTTTGTTTATTATTTAAGTTGAAAACCCTATAGATTATCAACTCCAAATCTCAAGACCCAATAACTATTGGCTTGAGACCGGCTGTTTGTTTTTATTTTAATTTTATACGCGACGACGCTTAGGAGGACGACAGCCATTGTGTGGCATTGGCGTGATATCCATGATCTCTGCAACTTCAATTCCAGTAGCAGCAATTGTTCTAATTGCACTCTCTCTTCCTGCTCCAGGACCTTTTACATAAACTTTTACCTTACGTAAACCAGCATCAAAAGCAACTTTACTGCAATCTGCAGCAGCCATTTGAGCAGCATAAGGAGTATTCTTTTTAGAACCTCTGAATCCCATTTTACCAGCACTACTCCAAGAAATAACTTGACCGTTAATGTTAGTTAATGAAATGATGATATTGTTAAACGTAGCACTAATATGAGCCTCGCCAGTAGCTTCTACTTTTACAGTACGCTTACGTGTTGAAGCTTTTGCATTTGCTGCGGCTGTTTGTTGTTTTGCCATTTTATTTAAAACTTATATACTTTAATTAATTATTATTTAGCTGCCATTTTCTTGTTAGCAATGGTCTTACGTTTACCCTTACGAGTACGTGCATTCGTTTTAGAACGCTGACCACGAACAGGTAAACCATTACGGTGACGAGTTCCACGGAAACAGTTAATGTCAGTTAAACGTTTGATGTTTAATTGAGTTTCTGATCTCAAAGCTCCTTCAACTTTAAAGGCATTATTAATTAGGTTACGAATAGCATTTTGCTCATCGTCGTTCCAATCACTCACTTTTTTATCTAGAGTAATTCCTGCGTCGGTTAATATTTTAGCAGCTCTGCTGCGACCAATACCGTAAATATAGGTTAAACCTATTACGCCTCTTTTGTTTTTTGGTAAATCAATACCTGCTATACGTGCCATTTCTTTTGACTAATATTTTTATAAAAGGTTTGCAAAGATAAGAATTACTTCTGTCTTTGTTTAAATTTTGGATTTTTTTTGTTAATTACGTACAATCTTCCTTTGCGACGAACGATCTTGCATTCGTTACTTCTTTTTTTGATGGATGCTCTAACTTTCATTTCTTCTATTTTAAATTCTAAATTCTTATATTTTATTTATATCTAAAAGTAATTCTTGCTTTTGATAGATCGTAAGGACTCATTTCCAACTTCACTTTATCTCCCGGTAAAATTTTAATGTAGTGCATTCTCATTTTTCCTGAAATATGAGCTGTTACCACATGTCCATTCTCTAACTCTACCCTAAACATCGCATTACTTAATGCTTCAACAATAGTACCGTCAATTTCAATGTTTGCTTGTTTCGCCATCTTATTGTCCTTGTTGCACCATCATGGCATTAGCGCCACGTCCTTTAATTCTTCCCGACTTCATTAATCCATCATAATGACGATTTAATAAATACGTTTCGATCTGTTGTAAAGTATCTAAAACAACCCCTACTAAGATCAATAAAGAAGTTCCTCCGTAAAAATCAGCAAAGGCGCTTGTTATACCTAATTTCTGAGCAAATGCAGGCATTACTGCAACAGCTGCTAAGAAAATAGAACCCGGTAAAGTAATACGACTCATTACCTGATCAATAAATTCTGCCGTTTTTTTACCTGGTTTAACACCCGGAACAAAACCACCATTACGTTTCATATCATCTGCTAATTGATTTGGATTAACCATGATAGCAGTATAAAAATACGTGAAAAGGATAATTAATACTGCAAAAATAAAATTGTACCAAAAACCATATCTTTCTCCGAAAATACCTGCTCCACCTCCAGAAAAACCAGAAATCGCAGCTGGAATAAACATGATTGCCTGAGCAAAAATGATTGGCATTACACCTGCAGCATTAACTTTTAAAGGAATGTATTGACGAACACCACCATATTGTTTGTTACCAACGATCTTCTTTGCAAATTGCACCGGAATTCGTCTGGTACCCTGAACTAATAAGATAGAACCAACAATTACCAATAACAAGATAACAATTTCAATTAAGAAAATAATTAATCCTCCATTTCCTGTTGTTCTTGATTTTACCTCTGATAAGAAAGCAAACGGTAAACGAGAAATAATACCGATCATAATGATCAAAGAAATACCATTACCTAAACCTTTATCGGTGATTCTTTCACCTAACCACATAACAAACATGGTACCGGTTATTAAAATAAAAATAGATTGTACCCACCAAAAAGTAGATAGATCTGTAAAGGCATTTGGAGCGGATTGTTTAATAGAAGCGATGTAACCCGGAGCTTGAACTGCAGTAACACCAATGGTTAGAAAGCGTGTTAATTGATTTATCTTTTTACGTCCGCTTTCTCCTTCACGTTGCATTTTTTGGAAATACGGCACAGCCATACCCAATAATTGAATAATAATAGAAGCAGTAATGTATGGCATTATTCCTAAGCCAAAAATAGAGGCACGTAAGAACGCACCACCTGCAAACATATTTATTAAACCTACTATTCCACCGGCATCTGAAGACTTTGCATCATTTAATGCATCTACATTAACTCCTGGAAGTACTACATAAGAACCTAAGCGATAGATAAGAACCATACCCAACGTAAGTAAAATACGTTGTTTTAGCTCGTCTATTGCCCAAATGTTCCGAAGTGTATCTATAAAACGCTTCATATATTATTTTGTATCATTTATAGTTCCACCTTTTTCTTCAATTGCTTTTTTTGCAGTTGCAGTAAAGGCATGTGCTGTTATTTGTACTTTTGCAGTTAAAACACCACGACCCATAATTTTAATAAGGTCATTTTTGTGAGCTAAACCGTTAGCTACTAAAACGTCAAAATTAATTTCAGAAATTTTTGTGTTATCAACTAATTTTTGGATAGCATCTAAATTAATACCATTGTAATTAATACGATTGATGTTTTTGAATCCAAATTTAGGTAAACGGCGTTGTAAAGGCATTTGACCACCTTCAAAACCTACTTTTTTAGAGTGACCAGAACGTGATTGAGCTCCTTTATGACCACGAGTAGCAGTACCACCACCACCAGAACCTTGACCACGACCACGACGGTAGTTTGTTCTTACAGAACCATTTGCTGGTTTTAATTCGCTTAATTTCATTTTAATTAAATATTTTCAATTTTTAAAATATGTTTTATCTTACTGATCATGCCATCAATAGCAGGACTAGTTTCTTTTACCACTGAACTGTGAGTTTTACCTAAACCCAAAGCTACAACAGTAGCTTTTTGAGAAGGACTACGTTTAGCGATGCTTTTTACTAATGTTAATTTTACTTTTCCCATTGTTAAATTATTAACCGTTAAACACTCTATCTAATTTAATTCCTCTTTGTTGAGAAACACTAATTGCATCACGCATTTTCATTAAAGCATCCAAAGTTGCTTTAACTACGTTGTGCGGATTACTAGATCCTTTAGACTTAGCTAATACATCAGTTACACCAACACTCTCTAATACTGCACGCATCGCACCACCGGCAATTACACCAGTACCATGAGCTGCAGGCTTTAAGAAAACACGAGCACCACCAAATTTACCTTCTTGAGCGTGAGGAACAGTCCCATTTAACACGGCAACTTTCACTAAACTCTTTTTAGCATCTTCGATACCTTTTGTGATAGCATCAGTAACCTCATTTGCTTTACCTAAACCTTGACCAATAATTCCTTTTTCGTTTCCAACCACAACAATGGCTGAAAAACTAAAGTGACGACCACCCTTAGTAACTTTAGTTACACGTTGAATGGCAACTAATTTATCTTTTAATTCTATATCGCTTGACTTAACGCGTTTTACTACTTCTTTAGACATCTTAATTATTTATTAGAATTTTAAACCTCCTTCGCGAGCACCTTCGGCTAACGATTTTATTCTACCATGGTACAAAAATCCATTACGATCAAAAACCACTGAAGTGATTCCGTTTGCAACAGCTTTTTCTGCAATTAACTTACCTACTAATTTCGCTTTTTCAATTTTAGTAACTTTCGCTGCAGATATTGATTTATCAACTGAACCAACAGCTAATAATGTTTTTCCACCTTTATCGTCAACTAATTGGGCATATATTTCAGCATTACTGCGATATACACTTAAACGAGGAGCTTGCGTAGTACCTTTTATGGTCTTGCGAAGCTTTAATTTTATTTTTGCTCTTCTATCTTGTTTACTTACTGCCATCTTTGCAATTTTATAAGATGATTAATTTATTTAATTATTTTTTAGAAGCGGATTTACCAGCTTTTCTTCTTAATTGTTCACCAACAAACTTAATACCTTTACCTTTGTAAGGCTCTGGTTTACGTAAGCTTCTTATTTTGGCAGCAACTAAACCTATCAATTGTTTAT
>JALHPG010000143.1 GCA_022842625.1 Bacteroidia bacterium
CACATTGATATGCACATGAAATTATTAGATGAAGAAACTTTGTTAGTTGGTGAATATCCTGCAGGAACAGCTGATGGGCCTCAAATTGAGGCTAACTTACAGTATATTTTAAGTAATTACAATTCAGTATATGGCACTCCTTACAAGGCAGTTCGTATCCCGATGCCAAAAGATAAAAACAACAAATGGCCAAATCAAAGCGGCGGATGGTATTGCACTTACACAAATGGTGTTTTTGTAAATAAAACTTATCTGTTCCCTACTTATTATCAGCAATATGATACTACAGCTTACAGGATCTTAAAACAAAATTTACCCGGCTACAAGGTGGTGGGCATTGATTGCGATAACGGCACAAGCCCTATCATATCTCAAAGTGGAGCAATTCATTGCATCACGCATTCCATAGGAGCAAAAGATCCTTTGCTAATTTCACATCAAAGCCACTCTAACGATTGTGATACATCCACTTATCTAATTAAAGCGCGTATCCTTCATAAGAGCGGTGTTGCAAATGCAACAGTATATTGGACTACAGACACTTTATTAGGTTATAATCAAACCTCTATGAGTCTGATAAACGCCTTAAACGGCGATTATACCGCAAATATTCCGCCCCAGGTTGCGGGTAAAATTGTTTATTATTACATTTCTTCAACTTCCAATAGTGGTAAAACAATAACAAGGCCAATAACCGCGCCATTAGGCAGGTGGACCTTTAAAATTCTTCCATGTGCCCTTTCTATTGGAATAAAAGAAAACAGTATAATAAAAGTAAAACCAATTTATCCAAATCCTGCTTCTTATATCACCTGTATCCCATTAACATCAACCTCAAGTCAAAATGTAAAAGTTAGCCTTATTAATTTATTAGGACAACCTATTGATATTATATACGAAGGGGAGATTTCACAAGGAGAAAAAAACGTGTTTTTACATGCCGAAAATTATCCAAAAGGCGTTTACTTTGTTGAAATTAAAACCGAATCGAATACAGTATTTCAAAAACTCATAATTCGTTGATTTAAAAGCTTTATTCTTCGGCCAAAATGCGATAAGTTTTTCATCTTTTAAAAATAACTTATTGAAAAACAATATTTTATCCAAAAATTGGCAAATATCGTGTAAAATGATATATTTGCACCCTTAAATTAAAGAAAATTTATAGTAGAAATTAGATTATGCAAAACAAAGGTGCAGTTAAATTATTTGCCGTTTTATTAGGCTTAGCATGTATATTTTATTTATCATTTACATGGATAACAAATGGTGTAGAAGGTGATGCCAAGGCTTATGCCGAAAACGTGGCAACCTCGGCAAAAACAAAAATGGCCGCAAAAGAGTATTCTAAAGGGGATGCATCTAGAGAGCTTAGTTATATTGATTCAGTAAAAAGCTACATCGCTGATCGTTACTTAGATTCGATGAAAAAGCAAACAGTATATAATATACTAATTGCTGAATACACATACGAAGAGTGTAAAAAGAATGCCATTAACTTAGGTCTAGACTTACGTGGTGGTATGAACGTTACTTTAGAAGTATCTGTTATTGATATCGTTAAAAACTTAAGCAACAACAGTGCTGACGTTCCTTTTAATAATGCTTTAGCTGAAACTCAAAAAAACCTTGGTGTAAACAACAATGATGATTTTGTTACTTTGTTTGATAAAACATACAAAAGAATGGTTCCGGATGGTCGTTTAGCACCATTGTTCCAAACTATTGAGAACAAAAGCAAATTACCTTTTAACTCATCTAACGAAGATGTAATTAAATTCATTAACGAACGTGTAAAAGAGGCAATTGGAAATGCTGAAAAAACTTTCCGTAGTCGTATTGACCGTTTTGGTGTAACGCAACCAAACATCCAACAATTAGAAGGTGGTCGTATTTTAGTTGAACTACCGGGTGTTAAAGATAAAGCACGTGTGCGTGAGTTATTACAAGGTACTGCAAACTTAGAGTTCTGGGAAACTTATGAGAATGGTGAAATTGCTCAGTTATTTGATAAAGCAAACTTTATTGTAAGAAGCGCAGTTAGCCCTGAATCGATCGTTGCGGTAAAAGATACTTTAGCAAATGATACAATGGCTGTTGCTACATCAACTAATCCTGCTGATGTTGCCGCTGCTGCAGCAAAAACCGACTCTCTTAAAAAAGTTGATTCTTTAAAAAATGTTGCTGCTACAGCAACTGTAAATCCTCAAGATACTGCTTTAAAGAATTTTATTAAACGTTTCCCTTTATATTCAATGTATTCGCCGTTAAAGCCAAACATTGTAATGGATGAAAAAGGTCAACCAAAAAATTACGGCGAAGGTCCGGTTGTTGGTCGTTCTTATTCTAAAACAGATACAGCTTTAGTAAATAAATATCTTGCAATTGCGAAAGCGAAGAACATTTTCCCTTCGAAATTAAAATTCATGTGGAGCTCAAAAGAAACTGAGCAAAAAAATGAAGAAGGACAGATCGTAGCTACTTATTTTGAATTATTCGCTATCAAACAAACAGACAGTAAAGGTAAAGCTGCTTTAAGTGGTGATATTATTACTGATGCTCGTAAAGATTACGATCAACGTCAAGGTGGTGTGCCATTAATTAGCATGAGTATGAACTCTGATGCTGCTCAAAAATGGGCTAAGATCACAGGCGCTAACGTTGGTAAATGTGTTGCTGTTGTAATGGATAACATGGTATTCTCTGCTCCTCGTGTTAATGGTGCAATTACAGGTGGTCAGTCACAAATCACAGGAAACTTTACAGACTCTGAAGCAGACGCTTTAGCCGCTATTTTAAGTGCCGGTAAATTACCTGCTCCTGCTCACATTGTTGAAGAAAGTATTGTTGGACCAACTTTAGGACAAGAGTCAATTGATTCTGGTTTAATGAGTTTTGGTATTGCTTTATTAGTGATCTTAATTTTTATGGCAGCTTATTATAATAAGTCTGGTATGGTTGCTAACATTGCTTTAATTGCAAACATGTTCTTTATCATGGGAATTTTAACTTCTCTTGGTGCTGTTTTAACTTTACCTGGTATTGCAGGTATCGTATTAACCATTGGTTTAGCGGTGGATGCCAATATCTTAATTTTTGAACGTGTGCGTGAAGAATTAGCCTTAGGTAAAGCTACAAGTCAAGCTATTAAAGAAGGTTTTAAACATGCAATGTCTTCTATCATTGACTCTAACGTTACTTTAGCGATTCTTGCTGTTATCCTTTATGTATTTGGTTCTGGACCGGTTCAAGGTTTTGCAACTACTTTATTTATTGGTATCTGTACTTCATTATTCTCTGCGATATTAATTACACGTGTTATTTTTGAATGGATGTTAGAGCGCAAAATGGAAATTCCATTTGATACTGCAGCAACTCGTAACGCATTTAAAAATATCTCTTTTGACTTTGTTGGAAGAAGAAAATTATACTACGCAATATCATCAGCAATTATTGTTTTAGGAACTGTGTTCTATTTCAAAAATGGCGGTTTAAATTTAGGTGTTGATTTTAAAGGTGGGCGTACTTACCAAGTTCAATTCGAAAAAGAATTGAATACTGAAGAAGTAAAAAAATCATTAGGAGCTTTATTTGAAGGTGCACCCGAAGTAAAAACTATTGGTGGAACCTCTTCTAAATTAAAGATCACTACTACTTACCGTGTAAGCGATAATAATCCAAATGCAGACAAAGAAGTTGAAGAGCTTTTATTAAAAGGTTTAGCGCCATTTGGAGCAACAGAAAAGAGTATAGTTTCACAACAAAAAGTTGGACCAACCATTGCAACTGACATTGTTTATGGTGCGTATGGTGCGATTTTATTCTCTTGCTTAATGATGTTCTTATACATTGTTGTTCGTTTCAGAAAATGGCAATATGGTTTAGGATCAGTTGTGGCTTTATTCCATGACGTGTTAATTGTATTATCATGTTACACAATTTTCCACGGTTTATTCCCATCATTATTAAATTTAGAGATCGGACAAGATTTTATTGCTGCGATCTTAACGGTAATGGGTTACACGATGACAGAAACTGTTGTTGTATTTGACCGTATCCGTGAGAAATTAGCTGATAGCGGAAAAACAGATGTATTTGGCGAAGAAAGAAACAAACTAATTAACTTTGCTTTGAATAGTACATTAAGCCGTACTATCTTAACATCTTTAACTGTATTCTTTGTATTATTAGTGATCTTTATATTTGGAGGAGATAGTATCCGTGGATTTATCTTCGCCTTATTAATTGGTCGTATCATTGGTACTTATTCATCATTATGTATCTCTACTCCAATAGTTGTAGACTTAGATAAAAAGAAATAAAAATTTAACCTCACAAAAAAACCTCCGTTATCCCGATAGCTATCGGGACGGAGGTTTTTTCATTTATAGAATTATGAGCAAACCTTGGGTAGGATATTTAGGATCGTTTTTTGTGCTTTTAGCCGGTGTATTTCAAATTGCGGCTGAAAAGCCGATTTTAGGAAGTATACTGATTGTATTATCGATTGCAGGTGCGGTGATAAAGTTTTACATGATGAAAAAAAAATATTAGAACTTAGTTATAATTAGATAACACGTTTAATACTTCTTGATCCTTAACACCAAGCCATTTTAAAGCTGCCTCATGCGTATTAAAAAGTTTTGTTTGCCTTGCAGGCCTCAGGACATTCAAATAAAAATTACCAAATATTTTTTGGCCAATCCCTTCAATAATAATTGCGTTTTTTAATTGCTGTTTAATAAAGGGATTTTTTGCTGTATACTCTGTAACTTCCTTAGGTAAATGTTCAAATCCTAAATTTCTGATATCAGTTATAGAATAAACATCATCGTTCCCTGCTAATTCTTTTGTTACTCTAAAAACTTCTTCAATATCACTTAAGCCTACTTCAGAATTTGGTTTAATGGTATAAAAAAACAGTTTCGTTTTCTTAAAATAAAGAATAGAAACTGTTCTGGTATCAATTATTTGGTAGCTCATTAATTAAATTTTCGATGGTCTACTTTATGCAGATCTTCGGAACTTAAAGATTTAAAATATTCATAAGTAATTTTTAATCCTTCGGCTCTGGTCACTTTTGGTTCCCAACCTAAAATGGCTTTTGCCTTAGTAATATCCGGCTGGCGTTGTTTAGGATCATCTTTAGGTAAAGGCAATGAAATTAATTTTTGATTTGAACCCGTTAATTTTAAAATTTCGTCTGCAAAATCTTTAATGCTGATCTCATCCGGATTTCCAATATTAACCGGCAAGTGATAATCACTCATTAATAATCGGTAAATCCCTTCTACAAGATCGTCCACAAAACAAAAACTGCGCGTCTGACTTCCATCACCAAACATCGTAAGATCTTCGCCTCGTAATGCCTGACCAATAAATGCAGGTAACACACGACCGTCGTTCAATCTCATTTTTGGCCCGTAGGTATTAAAAATTCGGATGATACGAGTTTCCAAGCCATGTGTTTCGTGATAGGCCATTGTTATTGCCTCCATAAAACGTTTAGCCTCGTCGTAACAACCACGAGGTCCAACCGGATTTACATTTCCCCAATACTCTTCTGTTTGAGGATGAACATGCGGATCGCCATAAACCTCACTTGTAGAAGCAACTAACACACGTGCTTTTTTTACACGCGCAAAACCTAAAACATTATGTGTTCCTAATGAAGAAACTTTTAATGTTTGAATTGGAATTTTTAAATAATCAATTGGACTTGCAGGAGAAGCAAAATGCAAAATATAATCGATGTTACCCGGAACGTGGATAAATTTACTTACATCGTGGTGATAAAATTCAAATTGTGGTAATTTAAAAAGGTGTTCAATGTTCTTAAGATCGCCTGTTATCAAGTTATCCATGGCAACCACCTGCATTCCTTCTTTTATAAATCTGTCACATAAATGCGAGCCTAAAAATCCTGCTGCCCCGGTAATTAAAATTCTTTTTTGCATAATTCTTTTTTTAATTTGTTTTAATTCCGATACAATAATAACTGTAACCTAATTTTTTCATATCTGTAGTATCAAAAATATTTCTGCCATCAAACAAAACTTTTTGTTTTAATCGCTTTGATAATTCATCAAAATCAGGCACTCTAAATTCAGGCCATTCTGTAACGATCAATAATGCATCTGCATCATTTAAAGAATCATACATATCTGTTGCGTAGGTGATTGTTTTTCCGATCATACGCTCTGCTTCATGCATGGCTACAGGATCGTAGGCAACAACATTTGCACCTTCGCTCAATAATTTTTCGATGATCACTAACGATGGTGCTTCACGCATATCATCTGTTTTTGGTTTAAAGGACAAGCCCCATAAAGCAAATTTCTTTCCTTTAAGATCGCCTTTAAAATGTGTTTTTACTTTATTAAATAAAACTTCCTTTTGACTTTCATTCACTTCTTCAACAGCGTTTAAAATACGCATGTTGTAATTTTTTTCTTTAGCCGTTTTAATTAATGCTTTTACATCTTTAGGAAAACAACTTCCGCCATAACCTACACCCGGATAAATAAATTTGGTTCCTATACGCGCATCACTACCTATTCCTTTACGAACCATGTTTACATCAGCACCCATTATCTCACAAAGATTTGCAACATCGTTCATGAAACTAATTTTGGTTGCAAGCATAGCATTTGCAGCATATTTGGTCATCTCTGCAGAAGGAATATCCATAAAAATAATCGGATGTCCGTTCATTAAAAATGGTTTATACAATTTACGCATGATCTCTTCTGCCTCTGCTCTATCCGTTCCAACAACAATCCTATCAGGTTTCATAAAATCATCAATTGCTGCACCTTCTTTTAAAAATTCCGGATTAGACGCAACATAAAAATCTATTTTAACTCCGCGTTTATCTAATTCAGCTTGAACTGCTTTTCTAACTTTTTCTGCGGTTGTAACGGGCACTGTAGATTTTGTTACAACTACTAAGGGATGCATCATGTGCTGACCAATTGATGCAGCCACTGCAAGCACATATTTTAGATCTGCAGAACCATCTTCATCCGGTGGTGTACCAACAGCAATAAATGCCACTTCAACCTGCTTAATACTTTCGACTAACGAAGTAGAAAAATGCAAGCGATGCTTTTGTGTATTACGCAAAACCATTTCTTCTAAACCCGGCTCATAAATAGGAAGAATACCTTTATTAAGATTTTCGATTTTCTTTTGATCAATATCAATGCAAGTAACATCAACACCAACTTCTGCAAAACAAGTTCCGGTAACTAAACCAACGTATCCTGTTCCTATA
>JALHPG010000144.1 GCA_022842625.1 Bacteroidia bacterium
GATTCTGAAGATGAACATGAAGAGCAAGAAGATAGCGATGATTTCACATTTGACGATTCTGAAGAAGACCACTAATTAAGTTACTTCTTGAACAATCTTTGTTTTATTCCATTAAAAATTTCGGGAGCTAATTTTAGCTGATAAATGGCTGCAACATAAATTGTTGCTACTACACTGCCTTTTAAGAACAAATTCGCAAAAGCATTACTACTAACTTCCGGGAAAACATAGCCTATAAAAGAACAAAGGCTAATGATCATAAAAATATAAAGTGATTTTTTTGTGTATGGCTGAAATTTGAATTTTTGATAAATGAAAACAAATTTTACCATGTTATATATAAAAGAAGCCGCCACTGATGCTATAGCTGCGCCATAAATACCGTACACAGGAATAAGAAAAATATTCAACAAAACAGTAATTACCAATGTTGTTACCAATAAAACAGTTCCTAAAACATAGTGTTTAGAATAAAACATTATGGCAGAATTAATGCCGGTAGAAATATTGATCAAAGCACCCAAACTAACAATATATACCACATCTATACACGTTTGATATGAATTGGGTAACTGACCAATTTCATAAATATATTTTGTGCAGGCTGTAATGCCAATAAATAAAAAACCTCCAATTAATAATAAATACTTTACAGAGTCTTTATAGATCTTTTCTATTTCATGTAAATTATTTTTAGCAAAATTATCGGCGATCTTCGTGTGGCTAATTCGCTCTAAAGCACCCAAGGGTACTTCAATGAACGATGCAATAAAAATAGCGGTTGTATAAACAGCCACCAGCTTAAGATCGCTGGCTCCTAAAATAATAACATCTATTTTTCTGAGGGCAATTGAGGCGAAAGACGCTAAACACAACAATAATCCAAACCTCAACATTTGTTTTGCCGAATATTTTTGAAACAAATTTTTGTTGGGTATAAACGAAAGTTTATCAACTAAAACAATATAACCCAGAATAACGATTAACTCTATTGCATAAAGTCCAATAAAACAATACACATATTGATCTAAAGAAATGACCTTATTAAAATATAAAATTGTAATTAAAACCGTACCTAATCGCAAACAAATATCATTTAAAAATGAGGGAATGGTTGATTTAAATAAGGCCTGACAATAAGCAGTAGTAATGGTTATAGAAGAAACAATAAACGTAAACGGAATAATAAAACTAAAATAGTTCACAAACAAAGCTGCGTCCTTTGTATAATAACTTGTTATGGTTGGTTTTAAGATCAACAATGCCGCAGCTGATATAACGAAACCTATAAAAAAAACTAACAATACAAAACCCGCAAAACCGTTGTGTTTATTTTCTTTATCCTTAAAAAACGGAAAATACTTAACGATAATATTTGGTAAACCTAATGGCACCGCTAAGCCAATTAAATAAGCAAAGTCGTACAATAAACGGGTTAAACCAAGCTCCTCTTCTGTTAATAATTTGGGCTGAATAAAAATAATATTAACGGCACCTATAATAATCCCAATGTAGGTTATGATAGTATTTTTTATGCCTTGCCGTTTTATTACGCCCACTTTAAACTAATTTTTCTAATTCAGCTAACAATATATTTTTTCTGTTTTCGAAGGTATAATTATCTACTATACGCTTTCGAGCTTTTTTGCCTAAAGCACTTAGATCGTTGTTGTTTAAAGCAGAACTGATCAATCTAAAAAGTTCATCCTGATCTTTATGCTTTAACAGATAACCACAATCATCAATAATATCCGGCATTCCGCCAACATTAGAAACTAAAGGAACGCATTCACATAACATGGCTTCTGATAGTGCATTTGGAAAACCTTCTGATAAAGATAATTGTATATAAAACTGCATTTTGCTTAATAACGGTTGAATTTGATCATTAGGCATATTTTCTAATAATTTAACATTGGCAGGAGCCACAGTTTTAATTGAAGAGCCGCCAACAATATAAAAAATAGCGTCCGGAAATTTTGGTGCGATCTCAAAGATCATATCTATTCCTTTCAAACTAAAACCAAACCTAGACCCCAGCCCCGCTCCTATTGTGATGAATGATCTTTTTTCTTTATCAGAATCACAAAACCATTTTTTACTATCATAACCATTTGGTATTACTACAACCTTTGTATTTATATTTTTAATAAAATACTTAAAGCCTTGTTTAGGAAAATCGTTGGGTTGATAAGTATAATCGTATTCTACCAGTGTTTGATGAACGGGTAATATCAGATCACAATTCTTAAACGAAAAACTGGTTGTAAAGCGCATTAACTTCCCATTAAAATTACCATAAGCTATTGATGGAAAGGCCACACAATCCGTACCGCCGGCAACTATCACCGACTTTTTAAAAAATAATTTAGCAAATAGTATGGGTAAAAATGAGTAATGGCCGGCAAACTGACAAACAATTAATTTAGCACCAAAAATTTTTGAGAGGATAAACAATTTCTGTTTAATGAACTCTATTAAATAACTTTTTTTATTTGTGGTATTAAAAAAGAACTCATTCACATCATATTTCTCTTGCAAGATCTCAATATCCTTAATTACAAATGAAGATCTGCCTGCATGAAAATATAAAAGCTTTTGTTTCAATATAATTAAGCCAACTTACTTTTGGTATTCTCAATGGCGCGCGTAAGTTTGTTTTTTAAGTTGATCTGTTTAACAGTAGGGTTCTTTTTTAAAACAATGCTTAAATAATCATTTACATCGTAATGCAAAGAATAAGGATTCATTGAATATAACTTAAACCCGTATGGATAAACATTATTTAATAGGTCCTGCATAGATAACGACTGATCAATGATCTGAAGTTTTTTAGGATCATTTTCTCTTACCCAATTCAAATAATTGGGCTCTGGAATATTTATTAAAATAACCGCATCGGGTGTAGTTAACTTTGAAACCGTTTCAAAAATATTGGCATGCTGCTCAACCGGAATATGCTCTAAAACATCCGGAAACACTACAAAATCGAACTTGGTTTTATGAGTAAAGTTACTCATATCGTTAACCATAAACTCTGCCTTTTTATGAAAAGCATTAAAGTTTTTGGCCATGTTAATACTCTCCGGACTAATATCTAAGCCTACAAAACTGCCTTCAGTAATAAATTTTAAGATTAAATTACTTACTGTACCTATTCCGCAGCCAATTTCTAAAACATTTGAATTAGGTTTTAAGCCGGCACTCTTTAAATTTTTAAAAATAGTACGGTGTCTGATATTAATTCCTAATTGCTTTTGATGCTCCTTAAATGTGTCGTAATACTCTTTAACTTGTTCTTTTGTAGCCATGCTCAAATATACATTTTATTAAAAACCTGTACAATAATGTACTGCGCATTTGAAATTAAAGAGTTTAAGATCGAAGATTTAGGTTCTACCAAAAAATATCAATTCATTATTAAGTCGGGCATGCCCAAAGGAGCTGCGTCGTAAAAAGCCAATTCATGAATATTGGTTTTTACCTCTTTTATAATGGGAAAAGTACTTAAGATATCCATTACAGCTTTTTCATCTTTAGCCTCAATAAAAACCCAAACGTTTTTGCGATCCATATCTAAAGAATAATTTAAAATAACGCGCTTTTCTAAAAGATCATTTATACGTTTTGTTTGCTTGGGAACTAATTCCCAAAACTTAGGCGTAAAAATATCCGGTAAGGTAATATGTACTAAAAAAACGTCTTTCATGAATAAAAACAAATTTAAACTAAAATAGAACCGCTTTTACAAGAAAATAGAGGAAAGTGTTAATTTAAAAAGTTGATTATTAATACTTTAAACCGATCAAAGCTTAATATACTCCTCAAAAGAGATCCCTTTCATGAATTCGGGAGAATATATAAACTTGTAAACCAGCTCTGACCATTCGCGGTGCGTTTTGCTGGAATCCATGATTGCAGCATCAAAAGGTTTACTAAAATGTATTTTAATGGTTTTTCTGTTGGCCATAAACATTTCGTCGGGTAAAAAAAGCATTTCAATGTTTACTTTAATACCCAAACGTTTGCGCCATTTGGCGAAATTGTAAAAGAATTTAGAGTTCTCGCCTTCAATAAAAACCGGTTGAACCATACGTTTATGATCAATAGCTTGCGTTACAAAACTCTTGCGCCATTTAAGATCGCGCACCAAACCGTTTTGCTTGCGTGATACTAAACCGGAAGGGAAGATTAAAACAGCATTTTCTTTTCTAAAAACCTCTTCCATAACACGCAATGAACCTGCAGAAGACGCTCCTAATTTATTAACCGCCACAAATATTTCGCCGTAATTTTTAAGGTTCTTTAAAACATCATTTACAAAAAAACGCACATCGGGTCTAACTTCGCCTACTGCTTTTATTAATGCCATTCCATCTAAACCACCCAAAGGATGATTTGAGGCAATTGTTACCTTTCCAGTTTTTGGAACAAAATGGGCGTTTACCGATTCAACATGTGCCCCTATTTTTTTTAATCCTTCTGCATTAAAATCCAGGCCCTGCTTATCTCCCAAATGCAGCATGGTAGCGTTAATATCGTCTTCGTGCAGCTTTTTCTTTAACCAGTTAATGGCAAACCTTGGCAACCAATGATAGAGTTTATAGGCCTTTTCTTGAAGGATCTTTTCAACGTCTATAAATTTTTTGTTTTCCATTACAGGGGGGCAAAGATAAAAAATTTGTTCAAACCTTTATAACAATGTGAATACGGGAAAATATTTCTGTTTTACGCCTAATTCTTATATTTCTATAACTATGGTTATAATAATATAATTAAGGCTGATCATAGAAAGGGAATGAGTGAATCTAGCGTATTTCTGAGTAAAATAACTAGCTTATATATTTCAAAATCAATATCTTTAGGCAAAATCTACCCTATGAAAAATATTTTTATTATCCTGGCATGCTTATTTTTAACCATCAATGGTTATAGTCAAAAAAAGTTTTTAGCGTCCGGCGATATTTTTGGACGACGCGTTATTATTAAAAATAACGGGCAATTCGACAAAATACTTCCTAATCAAACTAAAACCGCATATGCCTATGTTAATGGGGATGAGCAAGTTTATTTTCATAATGAAGGTGTTTCGTATCTGCTTCAAAAACAATTCCCTATAACTCATCACCAAAAAGAAGAGTTAGAGCATGGTAAAAAAATTACCATTACCCCTACAATAAAATATTTTATTAATGTTAGTTGGGAAAATGCGAATACTAATATTCAGATAATAGAAAATGAAAAACAAAGCTTTTATCAATCTTTTGGTGATGCCGAATTAAAATCAGACTGTTTTAAAAAGATCACTTACAAGAATGTTTACAACAATATTGATATTGAATACCTTTTTACAAATGAAAGAGATAATGGCATTAAATACAATGTTATCGTTCATCCGGGAGGAAATATCAGCGACGTTAAAATTAAATATAGTGGCGATGTTGAAGGGGTTATTTTGAAAAAAGGAAATGTAATTATTAAAACTCCACTTCAAGATATTATTGAATCTGCTCCAAAAAGCTTTCAAGAAGGAAATATTGTAGCCTCTGAATTTTCTACTGCTAATAACATTATCACCTTTAATTTACCAAATGGATATGATAACACCAAAGAATTAATCATTGACCCATGGATAACAAATCTTGCACTAACTACCAATAATTATGCTTACGATGTGGATCATGATGTTGCCGGTAACTATTATGTATATGGAGGAAGCGGTCCTTTTTTAATTTCTAAATACACCCCGGCCGGCGCTTTAGTTTGGACATTTGGTGGCACAGTTCCATCGCAAGGATGGACATCTTTAGGAAGTATTGCTGCAAATAAATACACAGGTAATTTTTTAGTAGATAAGATAACCGGAAAGTCATATACCGGAGAAGGATTTAATAATGGCGTTGGTACAAGAATTGTAAGAATAGATCAAAACGGAATTTACGACAACTTTATTAGTGCCGGTGTTGCCCCTTGGAATGAGTTATGGGATATGGGTTACAATTGCGCTAATGGCACCGTATTTGGTCTTGGCGGATCGATCACAAACAACTCTTCTTGCGGTATTTTAAATACAACCAGTGGTGCAATTGTACCACAAAACTTTACAGGTACACCAGGAACAGGACAAGACGTTGCCTCGCATGCAATAGATAACAACGGTGTTATATTTCTTTTATTTGCAAGTGGCCAGGTAACTTTAAATAATCGTTTAATGCGTGTTAATGCCGCTTTTACAGGAAACACCTGGATAGCGCCTACAACTTATGCTACAATGAACGAATCAAATAACAAATTTTATCCGGGAGCAGGTATGCCTGGAATGTACTCAAACGGCTATAATGCTTTAGCGGCAAATGGTAGTTTTTTATATTATTACGATGGGTTAAATCTTGCGGCTTACAATAAAACTACCGGGGCAATAGTTGCATCTACAACTGTGCCGGGACAAACAATTTTACAACAAGGTGGTATTGCAGTAGATGATTGTAATAATTTATACCTTGGTGGTAATAATCAAATACGTTGTTATTCGTTTAACGGAACCAACTTTACTCCAAATGGTAATATTCCTGTAGGAGCAACTACCACAAATAAATTTGTTACAGATATTAAGTACACCTTTTCTAACAACGAATTATTTGTTAGCGGAACCGGTTTTGGCGGTGTTTTTTCTGCCATTAACAGTACAACCTGTACAATCGTTACCACCTCAATAAATACTATCTGTGCTACTACCGGTATTGCAATTGCAACTGTTTCAACAAACATTGTAAATCCTGTTATCTCATATAGCTGGACAAACTCTAGTAATGTTACTTTTAGTACAACAGCTAATTCTCCCCTATTAACAAATACAGTTACAGGCTTAGCTAATGGTAACTATACTGTTTATACACAGGTTAATGCTCCGTGTGGACCAATTAATACTCAAACATTTAATATTAACTGTGTATGTTCGTTAACTGCATTGGCAACCAGTAGTTGCTCCGGCGCAGGCTTAACAACCAGCCTTACTTTAGGAGCAACACTTGGCTTAACAGCTACTCCTCTTTCTTTTGCTTGGACGGGACCAAATTCGTTCTCATCAACAAACACAAGTACAACTTTGGTTAACGCTGCTCCGGGTGTATATACTTTAAATGCTACAACACCTGTCTGCTCAGCATCAGGAACTGTTTTAGTTATTGCTCCAAGTTCTTTTACACCGGTTTTAACATCTACAAATACAAGTTGTTTTAATGGATCAAACGGAAC
>JALHPG010000145.1 GCA_022842625.1 Bacteroidia bacterium
CAGAGCAAAAACAATTAAGAGACCAAAATAAAAAATACGACGATCTAAGAAAAGAAATTAAAGGCTTCTCAGGACAATTACTTCCGGATGATATTACCAAATTTGGAAGTGACACTACTCGCTTAAACAGAGAGAACAGATGGGTTAAAAATGTCACTAAAGACATTTACATTCACGAGGCCTCTAATGTAATTAACGATATTAAATAAAATTAGTAATCCGATATGAGTCAAAAACCTTTTGTTCCAGTGCCAGCTAAGGGCGTAAGGCTTTTATCTTTTGAAGACCAGCAACCAAACTGCGAGTACGATGTAAATATTGAATGTTATAATCTTAGTGAACTTGTAAAACAAGGTTATAAAAAAGTAGTTGATATAGGCTGCGGTTACGGTAGAACTAAAAAAATTGTTGAAAATGCAGGCGGCACTTGGGTTGGCGTTGAACCCTTTGAAGGAGGAGCGCACACTGTAATTGCCAGCGCTGAAGATCTTCCCTTCGAAAACGGAAGTTTTGACCTTGTTAACATGTCATCCGTTTTAGAACATATTCCCGATGTTGAAAGAGCTATTGCTGAAGTTAGTAGAGTTTTAAGGCCCGGAGGATTATTTGTTGGGTATGTTGCGTTTATGGAGTGTTTTCACGAGATCTCTTACAACCATATGTCTTATTTTTCGTTAGAATTTTATGCTAACAAACACGGCATGAAACTCGAAAAAATTACCGGTGGTCGCAGGTTTGGAATAGATTATCATAAAATGGTTTTGTGGAGTCCTATTCCTTTCAATTCAATGCGCGCTTTTATTGCATTTAGAATAAGAACTTGGAATAAACTAAAATCTAAGCTTATGTATCTTAATCTTAGATTTAGAAAAAAATTGGATGCAGCTACAGCAAGCAAAAAAGCCACCATCTATTATAAAGTTGAGTGCTTAAGGCAATCTAACGGTTATAATTTTGTGATCAAAAAACTCTAATTAGGGTTATTTCTCAATTGATCATTCTTTGTGCAAAAAATTGTTTTAACAGACAAAAAAAATTGTTGATTATTGTGCCTTAGTCCTTATGGAAAAAAAGAAAAATATTGCCATTATAGGCAGCACCGGAAGCATTGGCACACAAGCATTAGAAGTAATACGCGAAAATCCTGATCAATTTGTGGCAGAGGTTTTGGTTGGCAACTCCAACGCCGATCTATTAATAAAACAAGCCTTGGAATTTAATCCAAACGCTGTTGTTATTGCCGATGAATCAAAATACCAGCAAGTAAAAGAAGCGCTTCAATCGCACGATATTAAAGTATACGCGGGCGCAAAAGCAGTTGAACAAATCGTTGAAATGGAAACCATTGATATGGTTTTGGCCAGTATAGTTGGTTATGCAGGACTTGCCTCTACCATTAATGCCATAAAACATAAAAAACAAATTGCCCTTGCCAATAAAGAAACACTGGTTGTTGCGGGAGAATTAGTTACCAAATTAGCACTGGATAATGCGGTAAATATTTATCCGGTAGATAGCGAACACTCCGCTATTTTTCAATGTTTGGCAGGCGAATGGGATAATAAAATTGAAAAGATCTATTTAACAGCAAGTGGCGGCCCCTTTAGAGGCAAAACTCGTAACGACCTTTTAAACGTAACAAAAGCGCAGGCATTAAAACATCCCAACTGGACAATGGGTGCTAAAATAACCATCGATTCTGCAAGCCTTATGAATAAAGGCTTGGAAGTGATCGAAGCAAAATGGTTATTTAATTTAGAACCTTCTAAAATTGATGTCATTGTTCATCCTCAAAGTATCATTCACAGTATTGTTCAATTTGAAGATGGCAGTATGAAAGCCCAAATGGGTTTACCCGATATGAAATTACCAATTCAATATGCAATTGGTTTTCCCAATAGAATTAAAAATACTTTTCCAAGATTTGATTTTTTAAATTATCCTCAATTGACTTTTGAAAAACCGGATCTTGACACCTTCACCAATCTTAAATTAGCATTTTCTGCCATGGCAAAAGGCGGTAATATGCCTGCAGTTTTAAATGCTGCCAACGAAGTGGCCGTTCAGGCATTTTTAGAAGATAAGATCGGTTTCTTGCAAATGAGTGATGTGGTTGGCAACACCATGGAGAAAATTACTTTCATGAAAAGCCCTACCTATGAGGATTACATTGCTTGTGATAAGGAAGCAAGAATTTTAGCGAAACAACAATTTTAAGTTCATAATAATACTTAAAACAGCCATTTTTTCTTTAAAACTCAGCCAAATTACTGTAACTTTACCTGCCTAATTAATTACACCTAAAAGGTGCAAATTAGTGCTAAAATTAAAATCGAATTATGTTTATAAAAATTGCTCAATTATTTTTAAGCCTTACAATACTTGTAACCCTTCACGAATTTGGTCACTTTTGGTTTGCCAAAAAATTTAAATGCCGTGTAGATAAATTCTATTTGTTCTTCGACTTCCTTTTTCCTTTTGCAAACATCATGAATTTTGCAATTATTAAAAAGAAAATTGGCGATACAGAATATGGTTTAGGTTGGTTCCCATTTGGTGGATATGTGCAAATTGCCGGAATGGTAGATGAGCAAATGGATAAAACTATTATTGACAGACCGGCAGAACCATGGGAATTGAGAAGTAAGCCGGCGTGGCAACGTTTATTGGTGATGATGGGTGGAATTATCGTTAACTTTTTATTAGGGATCTTGATTTTTTGGATGGCTTTATTTGCATGGGGAAAAGAAACATTACCTATCACTAATTTACCACATGGTTTAATGGTTGACAGTTCTGCCTACGAAATGGGATTAAGAAATGGCGATTACATTACTTCATTAGATGGTAAAGCCGTTAAATCAATTAATCGTATTCCTGTTGAGATCATCATGAATGGTGTAACAACCATTGAAGGTGTTCACGCAGATGGAAAAAAATTCTCGTTACCGGTTGATGACACTAACCGTTCACGAATTTTAAAAAGATTAAAAAAATCAAAGTTCGTTGAACCACGATTTATTCCTGTAGTTGCAGGAATTGATAGCACAAGCTTTGCTGCCAATTCAGATCTTAAAAAAGAAGACAGAATTATTGGTGTAAATGGTGTTGGTGTAACTTATTATGATGAACTAAAAGCGCAATTACTTCTTTCTAAAAATAAAAAAGCAGAGTTAATGCTTTTAAGAGGACAAGATACTGTTAAAACAAATTGTCAGGTTAGCGATATTGGTACAATTGGTTTTTGGCCAAAAGCACTTAACGTTCCTAAAATTGAAGAACAAAAGTTTGGTATTGGCCAGGCATTTGCGCAAGGCTTAAAAGATGGTATGGAACAAATTGTGATGCAGGCAAAACAGTTTGTTGTAATATTTACCGTTAAAGAAGCACACAAACAAGTGGGTGGTTTTTACACAATGGTTCAGCAAATGAATCCTGAGTGGGACTGGCAAAGCTTTTGGATGTTTACCGGCTTTTTATCATTAGCCTTAGCCTTTATGAATTTTTTACCAATACCAATGTTAGATGGTGGTTACATCATGTTTATTTTGTGGGAAATGGTAACGGGTAAAAAAGTATCCGATAAAATTGTTTACTACGCTAACAACGTTGGTTTATTTATTGTGTTGGCATTAATGGTGTATGCAAATACAGATTGGTTGCGTAACTAATTTTTATTATTGATTTATATGAACGAGATCCCTCGTTCCTCGGGATGACAAAAATAGTGTCATGCTGACGAAAGGAAGCATCTTATTTCATTAATTATTAATATATCTACAAATGAGAAAAGAACTATTTTTATTGATCTTAAGCTTTCTGTCCTTCAATTTTATTGGACAAAATACTACTGTAGGCGCTTCTCATAACAAAAATGAACGAGAACCCTCAGCAGCTCATAAAGTAATGTTAATTCCTTTTGAATCGCGCTTATACATGAGCGAAATTGATCAAAGCATTAATGCAGAAACCAAACTTACCGCCAAAGAAATTAAATACAAATTTCGTGATGGTTTAAATGAGCAATTATATAAAGCTTTTAAAACCAATAAATTTAATGTGGTTGATCTTATGGAAGATACCGCAAAATACAGAAAAGACCTTAATGGTATTTATCAGTACTTGACTTACGAATTTCAAAAGATCCCTAATCAGGAAAATTATCAGCCGCCAAAAAAAGAAAAAGAAAAAAAGGCCATTGAAAAAGGACAATTAAATGTAGAGAGTAATTCGGACGCACGTTTTATGAATGCTAAAATTACCGATGCAAAAGTGGTACCTATTTTATACGGAAAATATAAAACAGACTTATTTGTTTTCATTAACCAACTCGACATTAAGGCAAGCGGAAGTAAAGGTCCGGCTGAATTAGGCGACGGTAATGGTAACAGAAAAATAACGGTGCATTATACGGTTTATACTTACGATGCAAAAGAAATAAACTCAGGTGTTGCCGAAGAAGAATTTGCGGTTGATTTAAACAATCCCAAAAAAATAATCGATAAACACTTCTCAAAAATTGCAACAACAATCGTGCAACGGGTAAATAAAGGTTTGGCCGCTCCGGTTAAATAATCCATTTAACTTATTTTAAACATTCTCTTTCAATGATTGAAACGCATATTCAACAAGCGTTTTAAGGCTATTTCGTTGAAAACCTAAGCCAAATCTTTAAAACTAAAATTTAGTATTTTGATGATAATTGTATCTTTATAAAAGAAAACAAAAACCTTATGGAAATTTTTTTATTGCTGGTAGTTATTTTATTGCTGATCATTTTTAACAGCTCTAAAAATTCCAAATTAAAAAAAACAGAAGAACGTCTATCAAATATTGAGAACTATCTAAAAAAAGTTAGTTTTAGTCAATCGCAAAAAACAAGCCCTAGCACTACTCCATCAGCAGATGCAGTAAAAGATATTCCCGAAAAAGTTGTACCACCAATTAAGCCTGCCATTGTTCCTCCGGTAGTTAGCGAAGAACCGGTTATTATTAAAGAAACAATTACAACTCCAATAAAAGAAGTTGAGAAAATAGAAAAAATTGACACGCCAATTGCGCAAGCAATTAAAGTAGAAACAGCGCCTCAACCAACACAACCGGCAAAACCTATTGTGCCACAAGAGAGCTGGTACAGTAAATTCAGAAAGAACAATCCCGATCTGGAGAAATTTATTGGAGAGAACATCTTAAGTAAAATTGCCATTTCTATTTTAGTAATTGGTATTGCCTTTTTTGTAAAATATGCCATAGATAAAGAGTGGATAAACGAAATTGCCCGTGTTGGTATTGGCGTTTTATGCGGTGGTATTGTGTTAGGCTTTGCGCATTATTTACACAAAAAATTCAAAGCATTTAGCTCTGTTTTAGTGGGCGGTGGTATTGCCATCTTTTATTTTACAATAGGCATCGCCTTTCATCAGTATCATATTTTTGATCAAACCACGGCCTTTATCATCATGCTTTTAATTACAGGCTTTAGTGTTTTTATTTCTATCCTGTACGACCGTATTGAACTAGCTGCCATTTCTATTATTGGCGGTTTTGCCACACCGTTTATGGTAAGCACGGGTCAAGGTAATTACCAGGTATTATTTACCTACATTTTAATTTTAGATATCGGTATGCTGATATTAGCCTATATGAGAAAATGGAATCTCATTAATATTTTGGCGTATGTGTTTACCATGATTCTTTATTTTGGATGGTTGCAGACAAAAGTAATTGGACAATTAAACCCTCCTTACAAAGGTGCATTGCTTTTTGGAGCTGTGTTTTATTTAGTGTTTATACTAATGAATATCATCAACAACGTTAAAGAAAAACGAAAATTTGCTGCTCTAGATCTAACACTTTTAATAAGCAATACATTCTTGTTCTTTGGCGGTGGCATGCAAATACTAACCTGCTACCATCCTGAATTAAAAGGAATTTTTAGTGTGTTATTAGCCGGCTTTAATTTGATCTGCTCATTTTTACTTTACAAGAAATTTAAAGCCGATGTTAAACTGGTGTATTTAATGATAGGTTTAACCCTAACGTTTATAACCATTGCTGCGCCTCTGCAACTTCATGGTAACTATATCACATTATTCTGGGCAATAGAATCGGTGCTGTTAATTTGGTTAGCACAAAAATCACAAATAGTTTTATTCAGATTTGCCTCGGTACTAATTACTGTATTAATGTTCTTTAGTTTAATTATGGATTGGGCCAACGTATATACAGGCTACCATGAATACAGCATTAAAATACTATTAAACAAGGCTTTCATTACAGGTTTAGTTTCTTCGTTATCTCTATTAGCAGTTGTTTTATTATTGCGTAAAGAAGAAGAAAAATTGCAATACTTAGGTATTACGTTTAATCCAATAAATTACAGTTCTGTTTTAAAGATCGGCTTTATTGTTTTACTTTATTTAACCGGTTTATTAGAAGTAATTTATCAGGTATCAGAATGGTACTCGGGCACATTAACAGTTCCTATATTGATACAGGTATACCATTTATTATTTTTAGTTGCTTTTAATATTGCAGCTGCAAAACTTCAAAACAAAGCCACGCAAGTATCTGTATTTATTTTAAACGCCTTAAGTTTATTTGTTTTCCTTTTAGGTTTCTCGTGGTTACCGGTTACTGAATTATCGGAAAATTTACTAACACCCGAAAGTAATCACATTGGTTTTATCTTTCACTACGCATCTATATTAGCCGCAATATTTATTGTATTTAAAATGTACAAAGCCATTCATCAAGATGGGTCGTTCATTAAAAATACACCGGTACTAAATACGACCTTGCTTTCTACTGCTATCATCTATTTAACAAGTGTAGAATTGGTATTACACGTTTTAAAATTAAATTTAATTAATGTGTTCATACTTAATTCAGATTACGAATACTTCAACAAATTAACGGAAATATCAGCCGTTGAAACCCATACGGTAAAAATCGGTTTCCCAATATTGTGGGGTGTTTTAGCATTTATTTTCTTGTTTATCGGTATGAAAAGATCCAACAAAACTTTCAGGATCATTTCTTTACTATTAATTGCCTTAATACTTTTAAAATTATTTACCTATGATATTAAAGATGCTTCTGAAGCAGGAAAAATAGTGGCGTTTATAATTTTAGGAG
>JALHPG010000146.1 GCA_022842625.1 Bacteroidia bacterium
CTAAAAACAAACGGCATTTTTGTTATCGATTTTTTAAATTCCGAAAACATTGCAAATTCAATTAATACAAGTTACCAAGAACAAAGAGGGAATGTTACCTTTAGAATTGAAAAAAAAATAGAGAACAATTCTATCATTAAACATATAGAGTTTACCGACGGTAATAAGGATTTCTACTTTGAAGAATCTGTTTCCTTATTAAAAAAAGAAGATTTTGAAAGCTTTGCAACATCTGCCGGTTTAAAAACTGTAAATATGTTTGGCAATTATAAACTTGATCCCTTTGACCCAAACACTTCAGAACGTTTAATCATACTTTTTAAAAAATAAAAAATTGAATCCATTTCTTTCCATACTTTTTTTGATCGCTCCTATTTTATTGGCAGGAGGCATTGCCTTAATGATAAAGATCAATCAAATAAACCTAAGGCTATTACTGGCTTTTAGCGCTGCGTATTTATTTGCCCTGTCTATTATTCACTTATTGCCCGAAGCCTTTGAACTTGGTAACGTAAAACAAATGGGCTTGTTTATTGTACTTGGATTTTGTTTGCAATTATTGATAGATACGTTTAGTACCGGAATTGAGCATGGCCATGTGCATTTGCATAGCAGCGAATGCAAAAAGCATTTGCCAAACGGTATTATTATTGGCCTACTACTCCACTCTTTTTTAGAAGGCTTACCTATTTATAATTTAAGTGCAGATGAAACATCAACAGTTAATCATCAACTAATTTTAGGATTAGCCTTGCATAATATTCCTATTACCATTGCATTTGTTTCTTTATTAAAAGAACATGAATCAAAGAATTCTAAAAAATGGGCATTACTTTTGTTATTTTCAATAATGACGCCATTGGGCTATTTATTTAGTTACACGCTACAAACATTTGGGCTACACAATTATCAAACTTACAGTCAAATTGCTTTTGCCGTGGTAATTGGAATTTTTCTGCACATATCTACAGCCATTTTATTTGAAACAAGCGAGCATCATAAATACAATAAAACAAAAGTGTTAATGATGGCAGGAGGAATAATTTTAGCTTATTTAATCAGTTAATGCAAAACGATACCTTATTTGTTGACGTTATTGTTCCATTAGGTGTACCCAATAAATACACCTACCGGGTTCCTAAGGAATTAAATTCGGCAATAGAAGTTGGTAAGCGCGTATTAGTTCAATTCGGGAAAACTAAAATATATACCGGTATCATCTATAAGATCCACTCAAGTGCGCCAAAAGAATATCAGGCAAAATACATTGAAACCGTTTTAGATGAGCATCCAATTGTAAACGAGATACAATTAAAATTTTGGGACTGGTTAGCATTTTATTATTGCGCAAATCCCGGAGATGTGATGAATGCCGCCTTACCATCGGGTTTAAAATTAAGCAGCACTTCGCACATTCAAATTAACCCTGAATTTAATTTTGAAGAAATAGAGCACGCTTTTTTTAATGAGAAAGAACATGTATTAATTGACCTATTAAATGCTGCCGGCAGTAATTTAAGTTTTGACGATGTTGCAAAGGCATTAAAACTAAAATCTGCACAAGGCATCGTCAATAATCTTTTAAAGAAAAAGGCCATTATTGTTTATGAAGATGTTAAGGATAAATACAAACCAAAACGTCAATCGTTCATTCGCTTAAATGATAAATACACAAATGAAGTTGTATTAAGTGAAACATTAAATCAGCTAGAAAAAAAAGCATTTAATCAGGCAGAAGCCCTTCTTTATTTTTTACAACTTCAAAAAAATAAAGAGGCAAATTTAAATGGCTGGATAAAAAAAACGGATCTTACTAAAAAGGTTGAAAGCACTGCTATTGCAGCCTTAGTAAAAAAAACAATATTTACCGAAGAACAATTTGAAGTTGGAAGATTATTATTTGAGAAAAGCAATAGCGTTATTAAAGGTCTAAGCAAAACACAACAAGAGGCTTACGAAAGAACAAAAGAAGGATTTAAAGAAAACAAACCGGTGGTTTTGCATGGCGTTACCGGTAGTGGTAAAACCGAAATATACATTCAATTAATAAAAGACACTTTAAAGGAAGATAAACAGGTTTTATTTTTAATTCCGGAAATTGCATTAACTACACAATTAATCACACGTTTAAGAGCTGTTTTTGGAGAATTGGTAGGCGTTTATCATTCTAGATTTAGTGAGAATGAACGCGTAGAAATATGGAATAATATCCTTAAAGGAACTCAGGATGTAAGAAACAAGACACAAGACGTTACACACGAAGAGCAAAATACAATGACTGTGGCTAACGACTATTCTGATAAAAAACATCAATACAAAATAATATTAGGGGCCCGCTCCTGTTTATTTTTACCTTTTAATAATTTGGGTTTAATAATTGTTGACGAAGAACACGACAGTTCTTTTAAACAGCACGATCCTTCACCAAGATATCATGCACGAGACTCAGCCTTATATCTGGCAACGCTTTACAAGGCAAATGTATTATTGGGCAGCGCAACGCCATCTGTTGAAAGTTACTATAACGCAGGTCAATCAAAATACGCCCTCGTTGAATTAAACAATCAATATGTTGAAGGTGGTGGCACACAACTTAAGGTATGCGATATAAATTATTTTGAGAAATCAAATCAAATGAAGGCTTGTTTAACGCCTCCATTATTTAATGCAATTGAAAACGCCCTTGCAAAAAAACAACAGGTTATATTATTTCAAAACAGAAGAGGCTTTGCTCCTTATACAGAATGTAAGCAGTGCGGACACGTACCGCAATGTATTCAATGCGACGTTTCTTTAATTTATCATAAGCATCAACAAAAATTAATTTGCCATTATTGTGGTTATTCCATCGCCCCGCCTAAAACCTGCTCTGCTTGCGGCAGTAATAACCTGCAATATAAAGGCATGGGAACCGAAAAAATTGAAGAAGATATTGAGGTGCTTTTTCCAAATGCAAAAATTGCACGAATGGACCTTGATAGCACCAGAAGTAAATATGCCTATAAACAATTAATTGATGATTTTGAAATAGGGAACATTGATATTTTAATTGGCACTCAAATGGTAACAAAGGGCTTAGACTTTAACAATGTAAACGTTGTAGGAGTTTTAAATGCCGATTCTATTTTAAATTTTCCTGATTTTAGATCGTTTGAAAAAGCTTTTCAGTTAATAACACAGGTAAAAGGCAGAGCCGGAAGAAGTTCTGAAAAAGGTAAAGTATTTGTGCAAACCACCCAACCGCAGCACCACGTGTTGAATTATATTTCTGAAAATAAAATAAAGAATTTTTTATCAGATACATTGGCTGAAAGGCAGCAATTTAATTACCCACCGTTTACGCGTTTATTTGAATTAAATATAATATCTAAAGACCTGAACGAAGTAAATCATTTATCTAATGAATTATTTCAATTACTAAAACCGTCATTTAACGAAAACTTATTGGGGCCTGAATTTCCTTTAATATCAAGGATAAAGAACCAATATTATAAACGCATATTAATAAAAACTTCTAAAAAAGATACCGCTGTGAGTATTCGCCAAACGATATACACGGCATTGAATGATCTGCAAAACAATTATAAGAATTGGCGTTATCGTGTATCAATTGATGTAGATCCGGTTTAATGCGTCTCGATACGAAAATTTCAAAACACAAATTTTCTACTCGACGTGACAGCATTTAGTTAAATTATACTTTCGGTAGGAATGTCAGTTCGAGTGATTTTTGCCAACCCGAAAGATCCTTTCTAGTATCGCACTGGCAAAAATTTTATCGAGAACAAATTTCTCAAAAAAAAACATTAATTATTCAACTAACATTTCTTTTAATTTTTTGATTTGATCAGGAGCTCCTAACACAAATATTTTTGAATGAGGAATTATTTCTGTTTCGGCGTTGGGATTAACAATATACTCACCTAAAACAGTTTTAAAACCAATAATATTTGCACCGCTTTTATTTCTGATCTCAAGATCTTTTAATGTTTTATTCTTTAATGAAGGAGGAATTGTATCAAAAGAAATTTCTTCTAAATTAATACTATCGGCACCTTGGGTAGTAATGTAGTCTAAAAACTCCATTACATCGGGCTTCATAACTAAGCTAGCCATGTGGGCGCCACCAACTTTATCGGGCATGATAACATTATTAGCACCTGCAATTTTTAATTTAGCATCACTGCCATCGTCACTTGCGCGCGAAATGATTGTTAATTTTGGATTTAAATGTCTTGCAGATAAAACAATGAACAAATTGGCTGAATCGCTAGGAAGAGTGGTTATTAAAGCTTTTGCATTTAATATTCCGGCTTTTAAAAGCACTTCGTCTTGAGTCGCATCCCCTTTTAAAACCAAGTCAGAAAATTTATGAGTTATAATAGAGGTAACTCTTTCATCATCTTCTATTACAACAAAACGTTTATGATGTTTTTTAAGGATTTGCGCAGCCTGTTTACCGTTGCGGCCGTAACCGCAAATGATAACATGATCATGTAATTTTTCTACTGCTGCGTTCAATCGTTTGTTTTTAAAAAATTGTTTTAACTCTCCATCTGTAAAAAATTTTGTAACAGATGCAACTGCATAAGCAAATGTAATAAAACTTGTGATAATTAAAAAGGAGGTAAAAAGCTTTCCTGCCGTAGAAAGCGGTTCCACTTCGCCATAACCAACTGTGGCAATAGTAATAATGGTCATGTAAAAGGCGTTTAAAAGAGTGTAACCATCAATAATTATATAACCTATTGTGCCAATAATAATTAATAATATCAGCAGAAATACCGGAATTAAAACCTTAAAATAATCTTTTATAAATTTTTTCATGCCTTTACCTCAATAATAACAGTAGTTCCTTTGCCTTTTGTAGAATCAAAATGAACTGTTCCATTAATAAATTCTACTCTCGAAATAATATTTTTTAATCCTATCCCTTCAAAATCATTAATTTTAGAAGTATCAAAACCAACACCGTTATCTTCAATTAAAACAGAAAGTTCATTTTCGTGTTTAATTAATTGTAAACTAATTTCGGTTGCCTTTGCGTGTTTAATGATATTTGAAACAACTTCCTGTATCACTCGGTATAAAACGGTTTCGGTGCTCTCCTCTATTCGCTTATCTAAACCAACAATTTCGAGGTCTATTTTTAAATTTGGCACGTTACCGATCTTGGTTATAAATTCTCTAATAGCACTACCTAAACCTAATTTTATAAGTGTATTAGGCATCATATTATGAGAAACAGCTCTAACTTCTTTTACAGAATCATCAATAAGATCTAATACATTTTTAAATGAATCTTTTTGAAGAGGATCAGAAAGATCAATCTGAGATTCTAGTCCGCTTAAATTTAATTTAGCAGCTGAAAGTATTTGCCCAACACCATCATGCAGATCTTGCGCTATGCGTCTACGTTCCTTCTCCTCTGCTTCAATAATGGCTTTTATCCGTAGTTCCTTTTGCAAAGATATCTCGGCATCTAATTTTGCTTTTTGTTCAACCTGTTTTTTTCTATAGATCAATACGCCAAAAATTATTAGCAAAATAGCAAAACCGGTTATACCGAAAATAAGAATGGTTTTCTTTTTCAACTCTTCTGCTTTTAAACTCAGTTCGGCTTGGTTTTTTGCAATTTCAAGATCTTTCTTTTCTGTATCATACTTTGTTTCCATCTCTGCCATTTGCTGGGCGTTTTGGTCAGTATAAACCGAATCTTGATATTGTGCATACAACTGATGAAATTTCATGGCCTTTAAATAATCTTTTTTAGCCTCGTATAATTCAGAAAGTTCGCCATACGATTGTTTTAGATTAATAAAATTTCTTGCCTGTAAAAAAACCTCACTGCTTTTATTATAAAACTCTTCGCTTAAAGCATAGTTTGATTTTAATCTGTAAACCCTTCCCAGATTAAGATAACATAAACCGGCCCCGTAAACATCATTCAACTTCAATCTATATTCTAAGGCAGTGTTATAATATTCAATTGCTTTATCATATTGTTTATACTCAACATAGATCCTTCCTAAATTATTATTTACAACAGCTAAATTGTATAAAGCATTTGATTGAGAAAGAATTTTTTCTGCCTCGGAGAAATAATAAAAAGCAGAATCTAAATTAATTTTATTTACCAAAACATTATTTACAATTCCTTTCCCGAATTGTATCCCTCCTAAAAGGACTAATGCATTGCCCTCTGCCATTTGCAGCTTTGCCGATCTTGCTAATGTTAGGGCTTTATTATAAAAATTATTTGCTGTATTATCTTTTTTTAACTCGTAATACAAATTACCAACATTGCAAAGTACTGTTGTTTGTTTTGATGTATCGTTGATCTGTTCAAATATTTTTAAGGTTTTAAAGTTTATCTCTAATGCTTTTTCAAATTTGCTTTGACGCATATAAACCGTAGCAATGTTAGTTAAGATACCTGCTGATTTAATTTTATCCCCTAATGCTTCGCGTATTTTTAATGCTTTATCGTAATAAATTAAAGCAGAATCGTATTCGGTTCGTCTATTAAAAATATTACCTATATCGCTCAACCCTTGCGCCTCTTCTTTAGGATTTTTGATCTTTTGAGCCAAAGCGAGTTCTTTTCTGGCATAAACCATGGATTGCTCAATATCATTTGCTAAAAAATTCCAGCTTATATCACCAAACAATTTTATTCTAACAGTATCTTGCATTTTGGCATTATTCGCAAGATCGATCAAGCTATCATTTATGTTTTGCTGCGATACGGCGCTTAAAGAAAGAAAAAAGAAAAAGGTTAAAAATTTTATTATTTTCATTTAAATTGTTGTCTTAATTTATAAGGTCATTCAAATTTAACAATTCGATTTTATAATAGT
>JALHPG010000147.1 GCA_022842625.1 Bacteroidia bacterium
TGGTATACTGTATCTTATGGCCGTTCCTTATTTAATGTTGTGCTTTATTTTCAGGAAACAAATTGCACAACTATGGCGAAAATTTTTTCCTAAAACCCCCGAAAGCCCAGTAAAATAAGGCGTTTTTTGGCTCACTCGATAAGATAGGCTTTTCGCTCAGCCGATATTTTTTCCCTTTGTTATATTACCTTTTTAATAGATTTAAATTGAGTCATACTCAAATCTAATTTTTTTTAGATTTATTAAATGTAGTTTTGATTCGAATTAAAAACGCATGAAAACTATAAATATGAAATCTCTAAAATTAACACTACTAGCACTCGTAACATTATTCGCAGGCTTTAAAGAATTAAAAGCTTGTCACGGTCAACCATTAGTTAACTATGTTGTTACTCCCGGTCCACTTGGTATTACAATAAATGCAAGTTCAAATGCAGCAACCTGTGGTTGCGGACCATATTGGTTACAAACAGAACTTTCTTGTACTGCAGCATTTAATGGTATTCAACCAGCATGTTTAACTGCAAAATTAAAAAACTGGAATCAAGCAGGAACTTCTTATGTAAGTTTCCCATATTTTAATTCATTATTAAACGTACCTAATTATAATGTAGGTGCTGGCTGGCCTGATAATTGTGCTTTAGAGCCATATAATTCTATTTTTATTCCTTACGCTAATTTATGTCCGGGCAAAACTTATTTTATCCGTTCTCGCGAAATGGTTATGGCCGGTGGACCTTTTCCTGGCGCTCCTTCATTAGGTGCTTGGACTCCTGCACAACAATTTACAGTTCCGGGAGTGTTACCTCCTCCGGGTGGTGGTGCTTTAACTTTAGGCTTGAATGCTGCTCCTCCATCAGTTTTTTGTGGCGGCGGCACAATGTTAACACCAACATGGGCAGGTTCTTGCGCAGGTTCTTGCGGGCCAAATTTTCCTTCTTGCGAAGCAACTACAACAATTGTTCCTTCTTATAGTTTTGTTGCAACCAATCCAGTTTTGCCTGGTAATGTAACAACAACAGTTGTTCCTGCTGCTACTTCAGCATCAATAATAAATATTCCAAATTTACCTTCTACAACTTCTTTTTCTGTTTATTTTGTTTATAAAGTGATCACTCCAATTTCAGTATCCTATTCTGCAACTTCTGGTCCAAATGCTTTTCCAATAAATATGGGAAGCAATACAAATTCATTTGTAACAGCAGCGGCAAATTCTGTTTACATGAATGCATTTTTAAATTGTAGCATTGCGCCTTGCACTATCACGCAACCCGGGATTGTTAATGTTAATGTGATTATGAATTTACCGGTTTCAAATGTAACGGTAACGCCTAATACTTGTATGAGCTCTCCATCATTTACATTCGGAGATAGCAACAATGCTATCCCGGGAATGAATTACAATTGGAATTTTGGTGATGCAACTACAGGCGTTGGAAATCCGGTTGTGCATAATTATTTGGCTCCTGGTATTTACACTGTAACTTTAACAAAAAGTGGCGGACCTACTTGTGCCCCTGTGGTATCAACAGTAACAGTAGAGGTATATCCAAATCCAACAAGTACATTAAGTGTTAATTCACCGGTTTGTATTGGCGGCACAATTTCTTTTACAAACACAGTTACTAATGCAAATACTTATAACTGGTCTGGTCCAAATGTATTTACTTCAACTTTACAAAACCCGGTAATAACAAATGCAACAGCAAACATGGGTGGTTTATATAATTGTACTGTAACAAGTGCAAACGGTTGTACTGTTTCATCAAATATTAATGTAGCTACTTTCCAAGCACCTTTACTTGCAAACAGTAATGGCCCTGTTTGCACAGGAAGCAGTTTAAGTTTAACTGCAAGCGGATCGGGAAATTATTCTTGGAGTGGACCAAATTCATTCACATCAACTTCTCAAAATCCATCATTTATTCCTTTGTCTTCTTTATCTAGCGGTAATTACATTGTAAATGCTGTTTTGGCGGGTAATTGCACGGCTTCTGCAACAGTAGCGGTTGTAGTAAATACTACAAATGTTACTGCAAGTAATAACGGTCCTATTTGTTCAGGAAACACAGCGCAATTAAATGCTGTTGGTGTTGGTGCTTTTTCATGGACTGGACCTAACGGATTTACTTCTCAATTACAAAACCCATCATTTTTAAATGCATCAACAAATTTAAGTGGTGTTTATTATGTAACCATTACTTCTCCTGCAGGTTGTGTTAAAACGGCTACAACAAATTTAACTGTTCAGGCTCCGCAAATATTAAATCCAAAAAGTACAGGAACTATTTGTGAAAACGGAACAGTGTATTTAGAAGCAATGAATGGCAGTGGTGTTTCATATCAGTGGGTTGGGCCAAATGGTTTTGCCTCTTCAAATGCAAATACTGCGGTAGTAGATGCAACACCTGCAGGAACCGGTATTTATACAGTTACTTTAATTAATTCAATTGGCTGTTCGGCTAGCGGCACAGTTGCTGTTTTGGTAAATCCAAAACCAAATGTGGATATCGATATGAGCAAAGCTATTTCTGGTTGCGCTCCGGTAAATAATGTTGAGTTTAATGCGGTAACAAATTCTTTAGTAGGAATTAATTTCTCTTGGACATTAGGAAATGGTTCTGTTAACACAACTAGCAATCCTAAAAACATTAATTATCCAAATGCTGGAACTTATACTATAGGAGTTATTGCTACAGATGTAAAAGGGTGTTCAAATAAAATAAATAAAGTATTAGAAGTATATCCTGTTCCGGTTGTAAGCTTTAGTAATACTTCTGCTAATTGGACAAATCCTATGGTAAACTTTACAGACATGAGTACTAATGGAAATATTACATCTTGGTATTGGACTTTTGGAATTGGTCCTGATGTTTATTCAACAAGTCAACATCCAAATTACAATTACCCGGATAGCGGATCTTATAATGTTACTCTAAAAGTTAAAACAGATAAAGGATGCGAAAACATGTTAATGAAAAAAGTTTTCATTGCTGACGAATCATCTGTCTTTATTCCAAATGCATTCTCTCCAAATGGAGATGGTCAAAACGATGTATTTACGGTAATAGGAAATAGTGTTACCAAGTTTGAGATGTTGATCTTTAACAGAGGTGGAAATTTAGTGTTTAAATCAACAGATATAAATAAAGGATGGGATGGTACTTTTAAAGGACAAGTGTCTGAAAATAATGTTTACGTCTACAAAATTTCATATGTTGGAAAAGATTCAAAATCTCATACAGCATCAGGTAGTGTTACTTTGGTAAAATAAAACAATAATGTAACTTAATAGCCCGAAACATTTTTGTTTCGGGCTATTTTATTTTTATGAAATATTTTTTTTACATATTGTTTTTTTTACAATTAAATGCAAGTTCACAAAATTGTAATTATTGGTCAACTTATTTAGGAAAAACCGGGTCGGATGATTTAAAAGGAATTGCGATCGATAACAATAAAAATAGTTATGTGATAATGCAAACGGATAGCCCGTCTTTAACTGTTACTCCGGGACTTATTTCGAATGCTATTAATGGCATTAATGATGCTTATTTGGCAAAATTTGATTCATGCGGAAATTTTATTTGGGGAACTTATTTAGGAACAACTGGATTTGAAAGCGGAGAAAAGATCATTATTTGCCCTGACGGTAATATCGCCTTTACCGGCTATTCATATGGCATTGGTTTGCCTACAACTGTTGCGTGCTTTCAACCAACAAATGCCGGGCAATCCGATTGTATCCTAGGAAAAATTTCACCAACAGGTAATCTTTTGTGGTTAACCTATTTTGGAAAATCGGGATTTGATTTTGCATACGATCTTTCGTGTGATTTTAATGGCAATATTTTTATTGGCGGCACAACCACTTCTACAAACCTATACACTAATGCTTCTTCCTTTCAACAAGTGTTTGGCGGAAATACGGATGCTTTTATTGCAAAATTTTCGAAAGATGGAATTTTAAAATGGTGTACCTATTATGGCGGACTTGGTGTTGAAGATATTCACGCATTATCCACTGATGTTTTTGGAAATATTTTCGGAACAGGAGGAACCGGTAGTTTTAATTTAAGTACTTCTGTTGGCTGTATTCAGCCATCCTTAGATGCTTTAAAAGATTGTTACATTATTAAGCTTGACTCATTAGGAAATAGAATTTTTTCAAGCTATTTAGGAGGTGTTGGACAAGATGATGCTTTTGGAATTGTTACTGATGTCACGGGTAATTTATATATGAGTGGCGAAACATCTAGCCCAAATTTTACAACTACATTATCGGCTTACCAACCAACACTTGCGGGAATGACAGATATGTTTTTTGCTAAAATATCACCTTCCGGAAATTTATTGTACTCAACATTTATTGGAGGTTTAGATAATGATGTGGCAAACAGGATGAAACTATTTAACAATCAATTATACATTTTGGGCACAACCGAATCTTCTAGTTTTCCAATGATCGGTGCTTCTACTTATAGTGTCCTTCCGGGATTACAAAATTTAGTTATAATAAGATTATCTTCTTCCGGTATTCCAAATTATTCTACGTTTTATGGCAGTCAGGCTGGTTATGATTTTGGCAATGATATAGCAGTTACAAACAATCATTTATTTTTCTGCGGAAAATCTTCATCTTCAACTTATCCGGTAACTTCAAATGCCTTTCAACCAATTTATGGTTTTAATGATGATGGGGTATTAACTAAATTATCAAATAATATTACAGGCATAGTTACTTCGGCAGTTTCAAAACAATTAAACGTAGAAGAAGTTATTCTATTTCCGAATCCTACATCAGGAAAGTTAGGAATTAGTGGCGCCAAATTAAATGGCGGTAAATTCGAAGTGCTAAATTTTTTAGGCCAACTAGTAAAAGAAGTTGAATTAATTAATTCGGAAATTAATGTTGGGGAACTACCTGAAGGGATCTATTTTTTAAGAATAAATTCTTCAACACATAAATTTATAAAAGCAAACTAGTTGTTTTGATCAATCACTTTTGGTGCTTTAAAATAATCGCTGTCCTTTTTCGGTGCATTTTTTAAGGCTTCTTTTTGAGTAAGCGTTATTTCAGGTACATCTTCACGTAAAATATTTTTTTCGTTAGTCATGTATATCAATGGCTCAATATTTTCAGTATTTAACTCACTCAATTTATCTACAAAACTAAGCATACGATTCATGTCATTTAAAATTTCAGCTTTTGCAGAATCATTAAATTCCAAGCGCGCTAAATGCGCCACTTCATCAACTGTTTTAATATCTATTTTATTTGCCATTAAATTTATTTAATTTTTCTTGTGTAAAGATATGAACTTTCTCTTTAAGTCCATCAATGTCTTTTTCAGTCATTCCTTTAGTAAAAATAGGATCGCCAACATAGATCTTAGGTACGCCCGGCTTCCCGTTACTTTTAAAAAAACCACCGTTTTGTAAAAAATGCCAGTTATTTAGATTTACCACAGGAATAATTGGCAACTGTTTTTCCACCGCTAATTTAAAAGCGCCATTTTTAAACGGCCTTAATTTTCCGTTCTCGCTAATTGTTCCTTCAGGATAAATTACAACGCTTAATCCTTGGTCGAGTTTATCACCGGCATCAGAAAATGCTTTGTGCGAATTTTTAATGCTTTTGCGATTAACCGGTATATCTAGGTAAACAAAAAAATATTTGAATAAAGGAATTTTAAGTAATTCATATTTTCCCATAAACACCGCTGTGTGATCAGCATAAAAAGGGCAAAAAACAATGTCTAAATAAGAGGTGTGGTTAGAAACAATAATGCAGGGTTGGGGTAATTTGTATTTTTTTGTTTGGTAAGAGATTACTGGGAATAGTAACGATCCGGTAGAAATTATTCTTGCCCAAACACGTTTTAACTTAAAAACAAGATCAAATTTTTTTGTAATTAAAGCAAAATAAAATACCGGAAATAAAATTAAGAATGGAATTGCAAAACACAAAATAAGCCAGATCTTCCAAAGAGGAGAAAATATATATCGTAAGAATTTCATTTTGAGCAAAAACAAAAGTACAATTAATTTCTTTTTACTTAAATTAATACTGCACTACCACAAACCCTGTTCTGGATTCTTTATCTCCGTCAAGGAATTCGATGATGTAATAGTAGGTAGCGGCAGGTACTTTATCAGCGCCAAGTGTAATAGCTGATGTGTTCACGTAGCCATTCCAAGAGTTGTCGTAATCAGACTTTTCGTATACTTTATTACCCCAACGATTAAAGATGGTTAATTTCACTGGTCTACCATTTAATCCTTTAATAAAGAAGACATCGTTTTTACCATCACCATCCGGCGTAAATCCGTTAGGGATAAATAGGTCAATTAAAGGAAGATTGATAACAGTTACGGTGTCGTTATTTGTTGGGTCGCCATCTCCATCAGGATCCCAAGAGAAACCATTATTAGAACTATCAGATAAAGTGATACTATTTAAAATATCAGAAAATCCGATGACAGAATTTTTAAACGGACCAAAATAACCCTTAGGGTCTATACGCACAGTAAACACTAAGGTGTCGCGTTTATTCGCTAATAAAGTACTAGAGCCGGGAGCGGTTAAACTGATTTGCGAGCCTCCGTCAAACAAAGGATTTACAGTTAAACTACTGTTTTGAGAAGTAATAACCGGTTGATTAACGACAAAGTAAGCACTTGGAAAAGGGAAAGCAGCATTTAAGTCTTCATT
>JALHPG010000148.1 GCA_022842625.1 Bacteroidia bacterium
TCAAAAATTCCTTTAAACACAAACGATGCCTTATCGTGGCCGATGGGTTTTTTGAATGGACACAAACAAAAGCAAAACAGCCTTATTTTTTTCATCTAAAGAAAAATGAACCTTTTGGGTTTGCAGGTATTTGGACGCAATGGAAAAACGAAAAAGGTAAAATCATAGAAAGCTGTGCCATTTTAACGACTGCGGCAAATTCAGTCATAAAACCCGTACACCCACGTATGCCAATTATTTTAACTTCTCACTATTTCGATTCCTGGTTATCATCAGCAGAAATTAATAAAGAAAAGTTCACAAATTTAATGAATAAAGAATTAACTACATTGTTGATTGGATACCCAGTCAGTACCTATGTTAATAATCCATCGCATCAATCGAAAAAATGTATTTCTCATTTAGCGACAGAAAATAAGTGAAATTTATGATAAAGTTTACTGACATGACCAGACATACAACACTTGAAAATCTGGGTATTTCTGAGATATATGAAGCAACTGGCAAAGTTAATGACCAAACGATAAATTGTTTTGGATATTAGGTTAAAAGAATGTGGTTCAAAATTCAAAATCAACATGTTCAAATAAATATAGTAGCAAAACCTAATGCTAAGAAATCAGAATTTTTAGCAATTAGCGAACAAGGTATGTGTGTTTCGCTTCATGCAAAACCGTATCATGGAGAAGCTAATAAGGAATTAATTTCCTATCTGTCTACGCTATTTAGCATACCAAAAAGCCAGATACGTTTGCTACGTGGCGAGGGTAACAAACATAAGCAAATTTTCTTACCTTTGAATGATACAGTGAAAGAATTACTTGATCATCCAGAAAAATTTATGCGACAAAATTTTTAACGACAGTGCATTATTTTTTGAATTTATGGTGTGAAAAGCGGAATCGTTGAAACAGTTACGTCTACGCAACATAGTTACTGGAAATATCTGACATAGAAACGCTGAGACTCCTTAAATCAACAAAAGGAAAGGATATTATGGCAACAGGAACAGTAAAATGGTTTAACGACAACAAAGGCTTTGGATTTCTTGTTCAAGATGACGGCGGTGAAGATATATTTGTTCGTCACGCCAACATTAGGATGTCTGGATATAAAAGCTTGACGCCAGGGCAAAAAGTTTCATTCGAGGTAACAACTGGTTTAAGAGGGTTGGAAGCCTCTGAAGTTAGACTAATCTAAAAAAATAATTACTGGTACTATAGGCTATAAAGCGCGTGAAACCTCTTTAAAACCGACACTCCAACAAATTACCAGTAATCAATTTTACCGGAATTATATATAAGATACAGATAACCACCCTATTTTTGGGACTTAACGCCTTTAAAAATTCTTATATACATCAACAGCTTAAATTTTCTACGAAACTTCTGGCTCCGTTATATAGTTGGAGAACATAAAAAAATATCACTCGTCTGCTTGCAAAATATAAAAATGGTAATTATGATTAAAATCTAAAACGGAAAGAATGGTATTCAAAATTATTTTGCCAGGGACGGAAATGAATTCTGCGAACTTAAACACTCTCTCAGACAATGCAATAAAAGCATTAATCGGCGAAATTGATTTAAACCCCATTATTAAAAGAATGGTAAAAATTTATAAATGGCCGCAAAAGTCTGCGCTGATTGCAGCAGATCAATATAGAAATTTTTTATTCTTAAAGAAAAAATATAGATATAAACATACCATACCACCCTCACTCGAGATCGATGAGTTTTGGCACAACCATGTTCTCAATACAAAAAAATATACCGAAGATTGCAAAAAAATATTTGGGGAATATTTACACCACACTCCTCATCATGGAGAAAATGAAGAAATAACTCAAAATGACCTTGAAATTCTTTTTGAAAATGAAACTCAACGATTGTATTTTAAAGAATTCGGTCATTACATATATCAAATAAAAAGAAAAAATTTAGCGATGAAGATTATATGTATATTTTCTGTCTTTTTTAATAAAGCGAAACTAAAAAACATAGATGTAACTCTTATATAAAAATAAATTCTCTAAAACATTTCATTGTTGTTAATTTTTATTTTTTCCATGAAGGAGATCACAATGAAGTTTTTAACTCTTTTATTTAAACCTAAAAAAGCTACTGTTGCCCCTTGCTTATAATAAGCTTATCTGAATATTCTGTCATATAGAAATGGAGCGCTAGAAATGAGACACGCCAATCTGGTAAGAAATGAAATTATTAGGGTTTTCTTTATATTTTCACTACTTGCTCTTTTTATTCATTTAACTCTGTTTAGTATTTACTACTACACAAAGTCCAGTTATCAACCGTGGTTTCTTTCTAGCATATCCACATACATTGCATTTATCACTGTATTAACAAAAGAAATATTACTACCCAAATTAAAAGAATGCTTATTTTTTAAAATGCAAAAAAAAGAGAAAATCTATTAGGGGTACATTGCTTTGTTGATAGCTCTCATCTTTTCCCTTACCTCTTTAGGTGATAACAACAAATTTACCTGGCATAAGTTACTCTCTAAACCGGCATCATCCGTCTTTCCAATCGGATTAGTAAAAGACTTAATAACATCAAAAGCATTCTTAGATATACCTGCTTTATTTCTAACTGCGCGAGTTTGCTTTACAACTGAATCTAACTTTGCATCAAGCTGATTTGCTAGATCGACGCTATTTTTACTATAATTCATATCATTTTTGGGTGTATGCGATGTGCAGAAATCAAATATTTTACTATAAACATCAACTAATTCTTCTATATTCCTCAAAAGATTTTCTTTATCATTATTTTCTTGTATATTTTGATTAAAGCTTATTTTTTGTTTTTCAGATAAATAATTCTTAATCCACGGTATACCTATATTTGAAAAACTATAAAGTATAATCGCTATAACCAAAATCGAAATTGGATATTTTTTTAGTGGCTTTTTTAAAAGGTCGCTTACCCATGGAGTTTTTAAAACTGATAGCAATGAAGATAAATCAAACATATAATAATGCGTAGCCTCTCATTAGTTAAATTGCCAAATAATACCATTATTTAATATGCTTTACAATAAAAATAATATTTTTGTGGCGACAAAAAATCTATAAAATTTTTCTCTATATATATGTCAGGAGAATCATTCCTCAAGTATGGCTGGACGTTACAGTCAGTGCTTTTTTGGGACAGATAGCAAAAACCACATCAATTTCCGCAATGATAAATATGATGTATTATGCCTTGCTAATATTGCCTACTGAATAGCCAACCATAATAGCTGCCCTTACTTTAGCTGACATATCTTATCGGTAAACTTCTTTTCTGTGGGCAACTTCAAGTACGGATAGTTTTTTTTCCTTATCATTGATGTCACAAATAATCCTGTAATCCCCTACTCTGTAACGCCATAATTTTGCCTTATTTCCCTTGAGTTCTTTTCCTGACTTCCTGGGATTCTCAGCGCCCATTATCTCTCTGAGGGATTGGGTCCGAGTGCATATCCGATCAGCATTTTTGTTACCTTTAACCATTAAAAATATTGATACTCTATAAAATAGTAATATAACTCATCTGGCATGAAAACAATATTTAACTTTGAAATATTAACCACTATGTTTACTAAATACATTCCGCCCTACCCTACTCGCCTGGCGTGATAAAAAATTTATTTGACACTTCCAAAAAAATCTCCCGAGTAACAAAATCCCTCGTTTTCGTTACTTGGAAAAATAACCAGAAGAACCCCCTTTCCTTTTCGCTAAAATCCAGAGAATGCTTTTATGAAATAAATAAGCCAAACACAAACCGGACACAAATCAAATATAATTCCAAAATAATACGAACTATGACTAGTAAACAAAAGGATAACCATTTGTAAACCATTAGGTAACGCAATAAAATATAGACAGACTACAAACCGACAACAAAATGGCAACAAAAAAATTAATCATCACACTCCTCTGCTCCGCCTCTGGGCATAATTTTGATGACTTTAGCCCACACAGCCTATGCAGCGGTTTCGTGACTTCTGCCCTGGAAACCCATGCCATGCTCTCCAAAATTTTAAAAGTCACTCATCGCCATACCCTACTCTCTTGGTACAACTCTTAAATAGTTTTTTTGCAAAAAATAAAGATCGAAACCAAATAATCAAATGGAAAAATGTCATTTTAAATATTATTGAATAGAGTTTAAACAGAGTTTAAACATGTTTAGACTCTATTTTTTTATATTAACGCATCTTTTTAACCCTACGATAAACACATAAATAACGAATAGCAGAACAAAAATGTAATTGGCGAATAATTTAATTGGAAATGTATATTGGATAGCACTAAACATGGTTTAAACAGAGTCTAAACATGGTTTAGACTCTGTTTGATTTTATGAAAACATACCTTTATTAACATCAATGAGAAATACATTAAAAATCTAATAAAGAACCGAAAACTCATCAGTGACCGAATTCGTAAGAATACGCAGCAGCGTTCAAATAGAGTCTAAACCCGGTTTAGACTCTATTAAATTTTTGACTTTGCAGTCTATTAATCTAACTAAAAAAACAAAAAACTTATAGAAAGCTATTGTAGCCGAAGTAAACAATGATCAAACAGAGTTTGAATGGGGTCTGGACTAGGTTTAAATGGGGTTTATGTTACTATGGTTCACATAAACTTAAAAATCAACTTTTAAATGTGTTTGCACGCTTGACATGGATTCAACTATATTTTATATTTTCAACAATTATTGTTTCAATTTAAAGGGAAGAGGAAATGATTCATGTAAGTGAAGTAAAGGTCAGCGAAATTGCAAAAATCACAGGACAAGATAAATCTATTGTTAGTAAGCATTTCAAAAACTACCCTAGTGGGATGGTTAAAAGAGTAAATAACAGAGTAGTTGGTATTAGCCCAGAATCGGTTAATGAGTATCTTAAAGACTCTGGTTATAACTATTTTGAACAGGCTTCCATAATCTTACTAGCCAACATTTGTGGTGGTGTAGGGAAAACAACAGGAACAAATAATATAACCTCTGGATTGCGCCGTGTAGTGCATAGAGACCATCCAATTATTGCTATAGATGCTGATCCTCAAGCCAGCTTTACTAAACATGTTTTTAGTGAAATGGCGCCAGATAAGGATCTTCTTTTAATAGATTTTTTAGAAGGGAGAGCTTCTATAGAAGATATTTTAACGCCTCTTGATAACAATATATGGTTTTTAAAATCAAATTTAAACCAAGCGTTCATTGAACGAATATTATCAAAACCTCAAGATATAAAAAATAGTATGTTGAAGCTTTATAATGCTATTTTTGAAAAATTTGGAAATACGACAAAAATAATTCAAGACCATAATCCAAGCCTCAACAGTATACTTGCATCAAGTATTTGTGCCATTCATCAGATAAACCCTAATATTTTGCGTGCGCTTCTTATTCCAATGAGGAGTGATAGCTATGCTATCAATGGAGCGCAAAAAGTATTGCGCGAACATGAAATATTAACTGAAACATTTTCACTTTCGGGAGAAATAGACGTGCACTGTTATTTCTCTTGTATGGACAATCGTGTATCAACAGTAACTCAAGTTTTAGATATAACTAAAGACAACAAGGAAATAGTTAAACATCTTTCACCAGTTATCATACGATTTAGCGACGAAGTTCATAAAAGTATTGCTGATTCGATTAACGTATATACAAAAAGTCCAAATAATAAGGCTGCCGTGGACTTTAATGAGTTAATTCATCATGTTTTTAGCTATAAAAAAAGCTAAAATTGAGTATAAGGATTTTTTATGGCTAGCTTAAAAGATATAGCAACCCGCCACAAAGTGGATTTAGTAATACAGGAAAATAAACGCCCTATAATTTCTGTGGAATCAACAGAAGAACAAAAATTTGAAGGAAGAATGAGGCGTTCTTGGATTGAAGAAATTCCTAAAAAAGAAACAGGGTTTAAACAGGGTTTAAATCCTGTTGTAAGAGAGTCTATAAACAAGGTTGAAACCCCGTTTAAACATGGTTTTATTAGGGGCGATAGACCCAATTTAAAAATAGGGTTGGAACAGGGTTTAAATAGAGTTAAAGATTTGCGTGGAAACCCTCTTAAAGTAATGCTTAGTTTGATAAACAACATTTCACCAGATAGCCTTGAAGTAACAGAGCGATTGAGTGTTGCGGATATAGCAAAAACAGCAAATATATCAAAGGAATCCGTAAAAACAGCGCTAAAATTCCTAACAAAAAATGAGATTATTACGCGGTTATACTCACAAACAGGTTTGCATGGTTGGACACAGTATAAAATCAAAAAAATATTTATTGATGACGCCGCAAAACAGGGTTTAAACAGGGTTGGAACAGAGGGCATAAGTAGTAGTAGTAATTTAAATACAACTACTAATAATACAGAAATTGTCGAACATCAAAGTATGATATTAGAAACCGTTGATATTGCGCCGTTAAAGGGAATAGGTTTTACGAATCACCATTTAAGACAAGTTCTTTCTCAAAACAAACTGTCTATTGAAGTTATACAGGATTCTATTAATGCGTACGCATTTGATTTGGAAAACAACCAAAAAGCTAATTCTATCAATAAA
>JALHPG010000149.1 GCA_022842625.1 Bacteroidia bacterium
GCAAAAAGAAAAAACTAAAAAATAAAAGAACGTTTATTCTTAATCAGCAAGTTCCTTTTTTATAAATTTTCCTAACGAAAATCACACAATAAAAGGCTTTTTTTCTTTTAAAATCCATATTTTTTGCGTTAATTTAAAGTCCTAACTATGTTATTTTTATGGCTAAAACTAAATCAATATTAAACGCAAACTCTACAAAGTTTTTATATCAATATTTAAATAATTCTTCTCCAACCGGTTTTGAGAGTAGTGGGCAAAAGATCTGGTTAAATTATATAAAACCATACATTGATGATTATTTTGTTGACACATACGGAACTGTGGTTGGTGTAATTAATCCAAAGGCAGAGTATAAGGTGGTTATTGAGGCACATGCCGATGAAATAAGCTGGTTTGTGCATTATATCACAAAAGAGGGTTTTGTTTATTTACGACGTAATGGTGGTAGCGATCATCAAATCGCCCCTTCAAAACGCGTTAATATTTATACAGAAAAAGGAATTGTAAAAGCTGTTTTTGGATGGCCGGCAATTCATGTGCGTGATGCCGCAAAGGAGGAAACCCCTACTTTAAAAAATATATTTTTAGATCTTGGATGTAAATCAGATAAGGAGGTTGAAGCCCTTGGCGTTCATGTTGGCTGTGTAATTACTTACGAAGACGAGTTGATGGAGCTTAACGATAGATATTATGTAGGAAGAGCTTTAGACAACAGAATTGGTGGTTTTATGATAGCAGAAGTTGCTCGCTTACTAAAGGAACACAAAGATAAATTACCGTTTGGATTATATATTGTTAATTCTGTTCAGGAAGAAGTTGGATTAAACGGAGCAACCATGATAGCTCGAAAAATAAATCCAAACGTTGCCATAGTAACAGATGTTTGTCACGATACACAAACCCCTATGATGAGTAAAATTGCAAGTGGCGATTTGGCTTGTGGTAAAGGACCCGTGTTAAGTTATGGGCCTGCGGTACAAAATAATTTATTAAAATTAGTTATTGATGCTGCAAAGAAAAATAAAATTGAGTTTCAGCGTCAGGCCGCATCACGCGTTACAGGAACAGATACAGATGCCTTTGCCTTTGCAACAGATGGTATTGCTTCTGCATTAATTTCATTGCCTTTGCGTTACATGCACACAACCGTTGAGAGTGTTCATAAGCAAGACGTTGAAGAGGTGATAAAATTAATTTACCAATCAATAAAAGCAATAAAAAACAATCAGGATTTCAGATACCTTAAATAAATTACGAAAAAGATAAAGTATCAAAGAATTATTCTTTGATCACCGGCCTTAATCTTTAATAAAAACAGAAAACGCCAATGCTCGGTACTATTATAAAACAAGCAATAACAATTCGGGGAAAAATTCCTGCAAGAAAAAACGTTCATAAGCAACAAATTAAACAGCTTAATAAACTTTTGAGTAAAGCGCAGTTTACTTCCTTTGGTGAACATCACGGTTTTATTGATATTCTTTTAAGTCAAGACCCTATCTCTTCTTTTAAAAACAAAGTACCCATCAGCGATTATCAATCCATTTTCGATCAATGGTGGTACCGTGCGCTTAAAGGAGAAAAAGACGTTTGCTGGCCCGGAAAAATAAATTATTTTGCCTTAAGCTCAGGCACCTCAGAATCTGCAAGCAAACATATTCCGGTTACTAAAGAAATGATCAAAGCCATTCAAAAAGGCACCATGAAACAGATCATTTCTACCAAACATTTTGATTTTCCTACAGAGCAATATGAAACAGAGGCGTTGTTTGTTGGAGGCAGCACAAATTTAAATTATAACGGAACCTATTTTAGCGGCGATCTCAGCGGCATAACTACTGGAACTCAACCTCGCTGGTTTCAAAATTTTTCATTGCCGGGGCCTGAAATCACGTCACAATCAAATTGGGAAAAGAAATTACAAGACATAGTTATTAATGCAAAAAAATGGAACGTAGGATTTATTTGTGGCGTTCCTGCCTGGATTCAAATATTGTTTGAGCGAATCATAAAGCATTATGATCTAAAGAACATTCACGACATTTGGCCAAACTTGGCAGTTTTTGTTCACGGTGGTGTTTCGGTGCAGCCATATAAAAACAGTATCGATGGTTTGTGTGGTAAGCAATTAATTTATGTGGATACTTATCTGGCTTCTGAAGGTTTTATTGCCTATCAAGAAAGGCCAAATGAAAAACAAGCCATGAAATTAATGACAGACAATTCAATGTTCTTTGAATTTGTTCCGTTTAATGAAGAAAATTTTGATGGTGACGGAAATTTAAAACCAAACGCTAAGGCCCTTGGTGTTACCGAGGTTAGATTAAATCAAGAATATGCTTTGGTAATAACTAACTGTGCGGGAGCTTGGCGCTATTTAATTGGCGATACGGTTAAGTTCACCGATTTAAAACGTTGTGAAGTTATTATTACAGGAAGAACAAAACACTTTTTAAGTTTGTGCGGAGAGCATCTTAGTGTTGATAATATGAACCAAGCTATAAAATTAACAGCTAAAGATCTTGGTTTAAACATAAACGAGTACTGCGTTGTAGGGAAACCAAACAAAGGTTTATTTGCGCATCAATGGTATATTGGTGTTGATAAAGAAATTAGTAACAATGATGTTAAAGAAAAAGTAGACGGTTATTTAAAACAATTAAACGATGATTATGCTACGGAAAGAAATCATGCTTTAAATGAAGTAATTGTTACACTACTACCCAACCAAGCTTTTATAGATTTTCTAGCAAGTAAAAATAAATTAGGCGGGCAAAGTAAATTTCCGCGTGTTTTAAAAGGAAAACAATTGAACGAATGGTTGGCTTTTTTAGAAACGTATAAAAAATAAATGTTTTGGCGCTAAGTTTAATATATCAAACATTTATAATTGTTTTATTACTTACCTTTTCTTTTGGCCCGGCATTTTTTGCGTTAATTAATACCGGTATTCGTCACGGACACCGAACCGCTTCTTTGTTGGCTGTTGGCGTTGTATTAAGCGATTTTGTTGTTTGTATCCTTATCATTTTTTTAGTTCATTTTGGAGCAACAAATTTTATCCAAGACGAAAAAAGTCAGCGTTTTATGGGCATCCTCGCCGGAATTATTTTAATTGTTTTTGGGGCATTACACTTTAGAGAACCGGTTGAAAACGGAAAAGATGCAACGATTGAGATAAAAGTTCCATCGGCAAACATGATGGTTTTTAAAGGCTTTTTTTTGAATAGTTTAAACCCAACAGTTTGGCTACTGTGGTTAGGTAATGTTACGGCAGTGGGTAAAACGTTATCTTATTCTATTTTTAAAATGATCGTTTATTTTAGCATAACGCTTGGCCTAGTGCTTTTGGTTGAAATTGGGAAGGTCTCAGTGGCTAATAAACTTAAAAAAATTCTAACTGCAAAGATCATGCACCGAGTAAATGTAGTTACCGGATGTTTATTAATGGTTTTTGGCGTGGCACTTATTTATAATCATTTTTTTGAACACTAATGACGGAAGAAGAATTAAAGAACTTTCGGGATAAGATCCTCGAAACCACAACCTTTCCTACGGTTTATATGTACAAGTTCATAGTTCCAAGTGATCTCAGAAACATAGCTTTGGCGGAAAACTTATTTGATGCAGATACGGACATTCATACTAAAGAGAGTAACAGCGGAAAATATACAAGCGTTACCGCAAAACAAGTGGTAATAAATGTGGATGAAATTATAGAGATCTACAAAAAAGCATCAGAAATTAAAGGGATCATCTTTTTGTAAAAAGATACATGCAAAAACAACTTGTTTCGTCTCAATTAAAAGTCACCATAAATTCTTTTGGAGCAGAATTGTGTAGTGTTAAAAATAACAACAACCTAGAGTTTATTTGGCAGGCTAATAAAGCGATTTGGGCCAGACATGCACCTGTTTTATTTCCAATTGTAGGAAAATTAAAAGACAACTTTTTTGTTTATGAAAATATAAAACACGAATTGTCTCAGCACGGATTTGCAAGAGATTTGGATTTTAAACTTATACAAGACTCTTCTAATTCGTGTACCTTTGAGTTAACATCAAACCCCGAAACGCTTGAAAAATTTCCCTTCGAATTTGTTTTTCAAATTAATTATTTATTGCTTGAAAATAATTTAATCACCAGCTATAAGGTCATAAATCCATCTAATAAGCCTCTTTTTTTCAGCGTTGGCGCTCACCCCGGGTTTAATTGTCCTTTATTGCCCAACGAATCATTTACTGATTATTATTTGGAATTCGAAAAAAACACATACGACCTTACGGAATTAGATAACGGTTTGCGAACTGACGTAAAAAAGAATTTAACATTAACCGATAATAAATTGGTGTTAAATGCAGATGTCTTTAATAAGGACGCTCTTGTTTTTGAAAACAGTCAAATTAATAAAGTAAGTTTATGTTCTTCTAAAAGCGCTCATAAAGTTACTCTTGAGAGTACGGACTGGCCTTTTTTTGGCATCTGGTCAAAGAAAGGAAGTGAAGATTTTGTTTGTTTAGAGCCCTGGTACGGCATTGCAGACGCAACCACTACTAATAATGAATTGGTAAAAAAGGATGGGATCATAGAGCTGGCTCCCAATACAGAGTTTAATTGCAGTTTTTCGATCCTTTTTAATTGATTTTAGCTTTTTCAAGCCTTTTTAGGGCTTGTTTTCTATGTAAAACAAAGAAAAATCACTATTTTCGCATTCCAAAATTTAAAAAAAATGAATATTACTAAAAACGATATTGATAGTTTAAATGCAGAAATTGTTATTTCTGTAGTTCCTGCTGATTATGAAGTGCGTGTAGGTGACGCCTTAAAAAAAGCACAAAAACAAATTAGCATGCCGGGTTTCAGACCGGGTAAGGTGCCTGCAGGTTTAGTTAAAAAACAATATGGCACTCAGATTTTAGTTGATGAGTTAAATAAATTATTAGACTCAACTATTTTCAATTATATAAAAGATAACAATATTGAAATATTAGGAAACCCTTTACCTAAAGAGAGGGCTGCAGTAGATTTTGAAAATCAAAAAGATTTTGAATTTATTTACCAAGTTGGGTTAGCCCCACAATTTTCTGTTGATCTAAATGATAAACATACCTTCACTTATAAAACAGTTAAGATAGACGATGAGTTGGTTGAAAAATACGTGAAAGATGTTAGACGTAATTTTGGTAAGCCTTTAAATCCTGAAGTAGCCGGTGAAAAAGATGTTGTGTTTGTAGATATTAATGAGTTAGATGAAAACGGTAATATTAAAGCCGGAGGGATCTTTAAAAGCACCAGCATTAGCTACGAGCGTTTAAAGAACGAAGAAGCAAAAGCAAAAGTTTTAGGCGTAAAAAAAGATGATAAAATCGTTATTAATGTAAACGCTTTATATGACAACGCTTTAGATAAAAGCGTTTCGTTGGGAATTGACAAAGAAATAGCAGAAACCATAAATTGTAATTTACAATTAACCGTAAAAAACATTGCTCGTTTAGAAGATGCCGACTTAAACCAAGAATTATTTGATAAAGTTTATGGCGAAGGTAAGGTTACTAGCGAAGAGGAATTCAGAAACAAAATTCGTGAAGAATTAGGTATGATGTTTAACGCCGACGCAGAAAAGTTCTTAAGAACCGAAGTTGAAAATAATTTGGTTGAGAAGATCAATATTCAGTTGCCTGACACGTTCTTAAAACGTTGGTTAATGATGGCAAACGAAAAACCAATTACCTTAGAAGAATTAGAAAGAGATTATCCTAATTATTCTAAATCTATGAAATGGAAATTAATAGAGAACAAGATCATTAAGGATAACGCAATTCAAGTAAATATTGATGAGGCAAAAGATGAGGCAAAAGCCTTTATAAAGGGTGAATACGCTCGTTACGGTCAAGCTGCATCAGAAGAAGATCTGGAAAAAATATCAAACGATATTTTAAGCAAAGAAAAAGAAGCACAAAAAATATTCGAAAATATTTACAGCAAAAAAGTATTAGACCTTATAAAAGAAAAATGTACACTTCAAACTAAAGAAGTTAGCTACGAAGATTTCTTTAAAGCATAATCAAAAATTTTATTTTAAGCCCGAAGAATTTCTTCGGGCTTTTTTATTGCCCAATAATTTAATATACCCACAGTTGGGTATGTTTAAAATCATTTGTGAGTTACATCTTTGTTTCACTAAAACAAACAACATGTATCGATCACATTTTTCTTTAATTACTAAAATCGTAGGGGTTTTTCTTCTATGTGTTTTTTCTCAACATCAAGCGTATTCTCAAACAGCCGTTACTCACACAACTGTTACTAAAACAGTTGTTGAAAACCTGGGTTCAAATGTAAATTCATCAGCTGCAGAGTTATTGCCTGTTATTACCGCCGATGGAAAAACACTTTATTTTGTAGATCGGAAGAGC
>JALHPG010000150.1 GCA_022842625.1 Bacteroidia bacterium
GGCCAATATTTTTATTGAGTTATTGTTGCCAAATTATATTTATTTATAGCAGCGGTATCTAATTGTTCTATAGTTTCGGTCAAATATAAAAGTTTGTCACAGACTTCACTTATTGGCATTTGATGTTCAGCGTTCAATGTATATAAACCTGCATGATATTGAAGAAATTTCTCATCTACAATACCATTACGATGTGAGTATAAATGACGAATTTGCAAAATTTTCTCGATCTCCGTTTGCTTGTTAATGTCTAATATATTTAGGTCACTTATTTGCTTATTATCTTTAATAAAGCCTTTTACACTCCCTTTCTGTAGTTTGCCAATTTTTTGCTTCGCCCAATATTTTACAAACTCCTGCAAATCTGAACAATTTAGAACTTCTTCAATAGTAACTTGTTGAGCGGACTTTAATGTTGTTGGATTGGCAAGGAAAATTTCATATAATAAATCAGATAAGTAAGTTTCAAAATTATCAACAAGCGAAGAAAACAATATACGTGTAAGAATTTTTCCTTCTTGATTATTTGTTGGTAATTGCGGTTTTTCCGGATAAAGTAGTAGCCCTAGATCATCTGTTATTTTTAAGACGCTTTGATAATGTTCAATTAATTTAATTTTTGCGTTTGTTGCGATATTTTTATAAGATTCAAGATGTATGTTAATGTCTTTAACTCGAGAGTATCCATTTGTTTTGAATTGAACTTCAATAGGATTTATTAGTTTTACTGAATCTCCGATACGCTTGTATATTTTACCTTCAATTGCTACCGGTGTATTTGATTTTTCAATTTTGATAACATAGAGTTTTTTACCTTTTTGAGAAATGTACTGATAGATTACGATTGGCTGGGGTGAAAGTAAATCTAATGCTTTGTGTGTAATTGTATTCGCATGAAAGTCTTCACTTAAACCGTTTATTTCTAAATTATCAGATACGCCTAAAATAATGTAGCCTCCTTCGCTATTAGCGAATGCACTCATTAGTTGAGCGAGAGTTTTTGAAGGGGGTAAAACGGCTTTATATTCTAAAGTAGAACTTTCTGGTTTGCCAATTATTTTATTTATTTCATCTGTTATATCCATTATACTGGGATTTTATTAATGCCTGTCTTCTTTAGAATTTTGCCGAGAGTTAAGTGTCTGGGTAGATCCTTGCCATTATCAATCCAAAGTTCAGCATTTGCATAATCTAAAGTGTCTTTTTCAGAAGTGTAATAAACTATAACTTCTCCGTTATCAGATGGCCGAATAACAATATGAATTAATAGACCTTCCTTTTTAATTCCTCCGATTACTGTGGTCGCTAGTTCTTCCATTTCCGAGCAATCGTAATCTGGTAAAGTCTGCAGATGATTTAGTATATTAGCTTTAGCACGCGTAATTAGAGTTTGTACGTATAAAAATAAGCTTGCATTAGGAGTCGAGGAGTGCATAAATAAAGAGGAGATGTTTTTATCTTTCAAAGCAGCTTCTAATTCTTCCATTGAGGTAACACCCAGGCTAATCAAAACATCTTGATTTATTTCTATTCTATTTGCTTTATTTCCAACAGATCCAGATAATATAATTTCTTTTAACTCCGAGATACTATTGACATTAAATTCTTTAAATAGATTGGTTAATTGTTGCGCTTCTTCTATGCTCAACGCTAATTTTGGATTTTCCTCTAGTGCCTTTGCTACTTTTGCTAATTGAGCTAAATCTGTGTTACTTCTCATCACCTTATAAAGACTCTCTTTATCTGAAATTGTATTCATGAATAATTCGGCCCTTTTCCGGTAAACTTCGGAAAACAATGTTTTGCATAGCTCAGGATCAGTCGTTTCAAACCATTCAGAAAGGAGGCTTATAGCTTTGATCGCATCCTCGTCTTTAGGTGGATTTCTTAATTTTTCAGTTATTCTATTAGCAATATCCTTTTTTTCTTTTATCGGGTATTTTCCATATCCAACATAATCGTGAATCAATATTTCTCTCCAATCCTCACCTAATAACTGTAAAATAGTTAGTAAATCCGAATCTTTGATTTTGTCAATATATAATTCAGACTTCTTTTTAAAAACTCCATTCTGATTTGGAGTAATTATGTTCATTTCAAATAGGGATAAGTTGCTTTCATCTTCCAAAATGAATTTGCAAAGTGAATTTAGCCAATCAAATGTTTTTATTTCAGTAGCACCTAAAGATTCGCTAAGTTTTTTCATTGAAGCCTGTTTAGCCAAATCTTTAACTAATTCCGCATAGTGTATCTTGTTCCAGCTCTCCCAAGATAAAGCGCACCATTGGTTTAAATGACTTTTCTTACAAACTGCCTTTGGAAATAAATCGAAAGTAAACTGCCAAATTTTCTCTTGTATTGAATCGGTGTATGATTTTAATGGAAAGAATAAATCTTTTAAAGATTGTTTTTCTTCACCTTCTAATTCTAATTCAACAAGCTTAACATTAATTATTAAATCTCTAATGGGTTTTTGAATAAATTCTTTATACCAAGTTTCATCAAAGTACTTCTCGTTTGTCTGAGGAATTCTGGTGTCAGAGATGTTGTAGAGTTCGAAAAAATTGTTTTCACTGATTTTTGGAAGTAATTCTTTGAATAACTCAACTGCGCTAATTAAAATATTCTGATTTTCGTCTACTTCAATATCAACGGCATCTTTCTTTCCTTTTAACCAAATGCCATCTCGTTCAGTTTGAGGATGGAAAAAGAAGCTATTTACAATAATTGGAAAGAAAAACTTCTCTGTACCAATCAATGGAAAATCGCAAAACAATTTAGGGATTTCTTTATGACTTTTGATTAAATATCCGTTTGAAGTTTTTTGCAATTCACAAGCAATGGAAACTTTTTCGTTTGTTGAATAAAGTATATAAATAGTAGAACTAACATCATTTATTTTTTTTGATATTGGTATAACGAACTCATCAAGGCGTGTGTTACTATTTTCAAAAATAGTTTTTTGCGATGTAATATTATTTATTATTTCAACCCTTCCAATTTTAGGAATGAAGGCCAGAACGAAAGGAATTAATTCTGTAAACTCTTCAATTCCTATCTGGGCTATATTTTTTTGACTTTCAGTTTTTAAAGCGTAACCAAATGTTGTGTTAAAAGTGTCCTTATTGTAATTAGAAGAAAGTTTAGTTGCAGAAGCGTGAAAGCCAGACCACGCCCCTTCTATTTTTGGCACTAATTGAGATGTGGTGCTACCTTCTCTGTCTAATGGAAATTCAAATGAGTAGAAGTCACTGTTTTCAGTTTTTACGATTCCTTTTATTTCAATTACTTTTGATAGTAAATGTGTCGTTAAAAATCCAGTGCCAAATCTCCCGGTTTTTTTTGTTTCTTCGCCTTGTTCAATTTCTTTTGAAGAAATTTGATTGATTAATCCTCTAATATCTCGTTCAGTAAAGTGTGTTCCGTTATGTCGAAATTCAACTTTTTCGAAATTTAGTTCGATTTGAATAGCTACTGATCTGTTATCTTCATCAGCAATACTGTCTTTTGCATTTTGCAAAAGCTCCCACGCCCATCTACCTTGATTGTTTTCAACGGTTTTATCTAGGTCGTGTAAACGCTTTATTATTTTATCGGCTATTGAACGATTACCATCTTCCTTTCTACCGTTTTCTATTGATTGTATCATACATTTGTCGTAAAAGGAATAAAACTGAAATCATTCAACTTTGCTATTTAGTCATATCATCTATTAAACCGTAAGGCAGGCCTTTAGTTCCATCGCCATCAAATTCAACAATTAAATGTTCTTTTTTTACATCTGATGTATAACCATTGTTGATAATAACCAGTTGAATTTTCGATTCATTTTTCTCTGCGAAGTCAACTATGTGTTTTACCATTAACTTAAATATTTTGTCATCTTTAAATTCATCCTCGCTGTTATTTTGATCGTGGCCTAGGTTTGAACTTATCGAATCCAGCATTAATAATTCAGGATGATAGTTTTTTTTAAGTTGTATGCTTATTTTTAATATAGATAAAAAGTATGCAACGGTAATAAGTGTTACTGCACCCAGACTACCTAAATCGCTATATTTTGAACCTCTAACGTATGGGAGATAGCTTGATTTGTCAATAAAGACGTTGCTTAATTTTGGAAAACCGAATGCTTCTAAAGTCTTTTCGAATACCTTCGATAATTGTTCAAAAAGTTTGTCAGTGCTCTCATTTTCATTTTCAAGTTTCTGAATATCTTCAGTTAGCCGTAATAATTTCTGCTCCTCAGAATCTATTTCGTTAGCAATTTGTTCCAGTTCTTTTTGAACCTCGACGTTTTGATTTATTTTGTTTAAATGTTCTTTAAGCTCTCCTATTTCTTGATTTAGCTCTTCAATTTTTGAAATAAATGGACTGATATATACATTTTGAATTTCGTTAATTTTTTCGTTTACTTTATGTAATTCCGCGGTTTTAGTTTTGATGTTATTTTCAAATTCTCGAATTTCATTTCCTTTTTGAACAATGTAATCAATTAGTTGATCTAACTTAGAATTGACGCGTTTTCTTTCCAGTTTAATTGCTTTTTCTTCTTCCTCTGAGAGTTCAGCAAGATCATTATTGCACAAATAACACTTGTCATTTTCTTTTTTATGAACATCGCCTAAACATACAGGACACCTTACGAAATCAATTTTTTGTAATTTTCCATTGGCAAGAATTAAATAATCAAGTTTAACTTGTTCAATTTGATATTGATTTCTTAACAAAGTAAGTTTTTCTAAGTAATGTCGCAATTCTTCTTGCCCATTCTCGTTTTTGTTTATTTCCTTTCGAATAAGAAACATTTTTGCTTCTAATGCTCTAGTTCTATCATCTTTAACTTTGCTTTGATCCTTTATAGAATTTAGTTCTGTTTGTTTTTCTTGAATTTTAACTGAGGTACTTTTCCATTGCTCATTATAATCACTTATTCTCCCGAATAAATTTACGCTTCGCAAAAAAGAAATAATAGCTTCTTTTTTAACGTAAAATTTATCTATTTCCTCTTTCTTCAGTTTTTTTGCTTCCTTTAATGACTGCAGCAGTTGATCAAGGGCATTAAAAATTAATTCAAGTGTTGGTTTTCTTTTAAATGCATGAGTGTAATTTTGTTCGTCTAATAGATTCTCAGAATCGATTTTTGTCTGACTTACATAGGCATATTTAAATAGATCCCGAAAACTGAATGCTTGATTTGATAATGTTATTTCAGGAATTTCTAGTTTGTCCAGCAAAAAACGCGACAATGAGTTAGGTTCGCTCGGCGATTCGACTTCTAAAATCTCGAATTCCGCATTGTAAGTTTGTGTATTTGGATCCCATTTGTATAATCGGATTGGTTTTTGAAATTCGAAAAGCGGACGTGATATTTTAAAAAGTTCTCCTTTAAGCCATAACTCTAGTTCGACATCGGTACAACTAGCCTTCACTTCAATATAATCTTTGTGTTTTTTGCTGCCAAGCGCATAGCTAACCATTTCCATTATGGTAGATTTCCCGGTACTCATAGGGCCAGATATATAATTTAATCCATCTTTGAATCTAACGATATAATCTTTCCTAAATCCTTTGAGTGTTAGCTGCTTTAATTTTAATGCTTGTGCCATTAATCAATTGATAATTTAAAATTGGTGTTTGTCATTTCCATTATTTCATCTTTTAGTTTTGACTCGCTAAGCTTGGATATTTCCTTGCTTATAAAATTAGCCTGTTTTAATAAGCTCAGAGCATAAGGATTATCAAAATTTCTTATTATTGTTTCTCCAAGATCGTTTATCACATAAATGTAACTTCCGACTTTTATTTCTTTTTCTATAAGACCTTTACCAATTAAATAGCTTAGCACTTTGGAATATGTTTCTCTATTTGGATGCGAATGATAAAAAGAATATAATTCCTCAAAATCATATTCTTTCTTTCTTTCATTTGACTTTGATGTCATTGTTTTTGGAAATTTCAAATAGAAATCAAAAAGAATTAGCTTATCAAAAGTCATTTGATAAGATTTTTTGTCCTTAAAACCAAATAGCAATGTTAAAACCCTCATTGCATCAAGAATCATTCTTTTATTTTCTTCTATCATTTAATTTTTTCTCTTTCGTAATACTCCTTAAGTTTATTTTTATAGTCACTTATCCAACCTAGTTTACAATCATTTGCTAGTTGGTGAAGCATTCCTTTTTTATCAACTACATTTGCATTCAATAGGGTTTTTAATTTATGTAAATCTTCATCTTCAATCCTTTGACACACCTTTCCCATTAATTCATTGCCATCTACCTCATGCTTGTGTTGTAAATATTGTGTAAGCCACAACTCCAATACA
>JALHPG010000151.1 GCA_022842625.1 Bacteroidia bacterium
AGAATAAGTGATGCTAAAAATAAATTAATTTCCGCAGCTGCTTATTTGAATAATCCAATAACTCAAGCAGAAGATCAAAGCAGCAGAAAACCTATGCTTGGTCAGATCTATTTAAATTATCAAAAAAGAAATTTTAAAGCAGGTGCAATGGATTTTGATGACCTTCTATATCAAACCAATGTTTTGCTAAGAGATTTTCCCGATGTGTTATTAAAATACCAAAATAAATTTAGATATATTTTGGTAGATGAGTACCAGGATACTAACTTCTCGCAGTATGTTATTATTAAACAACTAGCGGCAAGGTTTCAAAACATAAGTGTTGTTGGAGACGATGCACAAAGTATTTATTCCTTTAGGGGTGCCAACATTCAAAATATTTTAAACTTCGAAAAAGATTATCCCGATCTAAAAACATTTAAACTCGAACAAAACTATCGCAGCACGCAAACCATTGTAGGTGCTGCCAATCATATCATTGCTAACAACAAAGATCAATTCAAAAAAAATGTTTTTACCGAGAATGAAGATGGCACTAAAATAAAAGTAATTAAAGCAAGTACTGACAATGAAGAAGGGCAAAAGATAGCAAACAGTTTGTTTGAGACCAGAATGCAAGAGCAAGCTATGAATAGCGATTTTGTAATTCTGTATCGTACGAATGCTCAGTCAAGGGCTTTTGAGGAAGCGTTAAGACGACTAAACATTCCATACAAAATTTATGGCGGTGTTAGTTTTTACCAACGTAAAGAAATTAAAGATGTACTTTCTTATTACCGACTAACCATAAATAATAACGACGACGAAAGTTTAAAGCGTATCATTAATTACCCTGCAAGAGGAATTGGTCAAACTACTATTGATAAAATAAATGTTGCCGCTGCAGAACACGATATAAGTATGTGGACCGTTATTTGCAGTTTAAAAGATTTTAACCTAGGAATTAATGCAGGGATCTCTTCTAAAATAGCCGATTTTGTTGCACAAATAAAATCATACAGTTTATTATTACCCTACAAAGATGCCTTTGAATTAGGAAATCAAATTGCCGTAAATACAGGCATTGTAAAAGAACTTTATTCGGATAAAACTCCCGAAGGCGTAAGCAGATATGAGAACATTCAGGAATTATTAAACGGTATAAAAGACTTTGTTGAGCAACCAAGAACACCGCAGGAAGAAGAATTAAATGCAGTTATAAAAGAAACTTTACAGAAAGATGATACCAATTTATTTGCCGAAGCAACCGACAATAAATTAAAAACGCTGGATGAGTTTATGCAGGAAATTAGTTTGCTTACCGATGTAGATAAAGAGAAAGATGATGAAAATAAAGATAAGGTAAGTTTAATGACCATTCACGCATCTAAAGGCTTAGAATATAAATATGTTTATGTAGTTGGTTTAGAAGAAAATTTATTTCCATCACAATTAGCCTTAAACAGCAGAAGCGAATTAGAAGAAGAGCGACGATTATTTTACGTTGCCATTACTCGTGCCGAAAAGCAAGCAACGCTTAGTTTTGCGACTATGCGCTACCGTTACGGAAATGTTTTGTATTGCGAACCTAGCCGTTTTATTGATGAAATTGACAGTAAGTTTTTAGATTATCCTGAAGAACAAAATATTAATCCGTTTGGCGAAAACACCTTTGATAAATTTAGAGGAGATTATAATGACGGTGACAAAAAAGGCATTGGATTTAATTCTAAAAATAAAAATCTAAACACCACTTCCGGTGGCGCTAGCACAGGGTTAAATTTTAACCCGCCTGCAAAAAAGTTGATCAGTTTAAATTCAAAATTCATGAACTCCTCCTCTACTCCAATTGATCTAACTATCAATAGATCATTGCAGGAGGGAGATTTGGTTTCACACGAAAAATTCGGTAAAGGCCAGGTGGTTTTATTAGAAGGTAATTGGCCCGAAACTAAAGCTACCATTGAATTTGAAAAAGAAGGAAAGAAAAATTTACTTTTAAAATTTGCACGATTAAATAAACTATAAATTTTATCATTTTTTTATTCTATCTTTAATTAAAATAAATAATATGAAAATAAACTTACAATTGTTTTTTCTTGCATTCATCAGTTCGCTTATTATAAATGCGCAGGCCCCGGTTGCAAGTTTTAGTTTGAATACAACACCATGCCTAAATTTAGGCTTTATGCCTACTAACACATCTACAGGCGCAGCTACTTTAAGTTTTTCATGGTCAATGTTCCCATCTACATCAACCATTCTCCCGGCATCATCGGCCACTAGTCCTACAATAACTATTGGTGCTCCGGGAAATTATACATTAACATTAGTTGCTACAAATACGGTAGGTTCTTCAACCTACACTTACGCAGTTAATAACGTAACAACTTGTCCCGCTTGTTTAGATACTATTCGAATGATAAAAAAGGTAGACACTTTAATCACATATGCTGCCACCAACAACAGTTTAATTTTAGGCTGCCAATCGGGCTTCTCTGGCTTTTTAACGGGTACTAATTGTTATAAAGATAAAGAGTTTGCGCAATTTTACCCTTCAACAAGTTACAGTAATACACCGTTACCGCAAGTAAATAGCGTAATAGTTTTATTTGATAGTTTAGGAACAAAGGCAACAGGAAGCACTCTGGCAACTCAAATTTATTGTAAAATTTATGGAGGCACTGCAGGTTCCGGACCAAACTCGTTAATTGCAGTAAGGGGCGATAGTTTAGGAAAAATTGCAGCAAGCACAAATAAAACAGTAACACTAAAATATTGTGGTAGCCAATCTTATACCTTTACTACAACCAAAATAATTCCTTTCAAATTTACTTTTGCTTCTCCGTCATTAATTCCTACAGGTGGTTTTTTTGCATCGGTGCAAACACCTTATTCATCTGTTGTAGATTCTATTAAAATTTTTAGTAACACAAAAACAAATTTAACTAACGATTCAAGCAGTTGGGTGTTACAATTCAGCAATAATTGGAGAACAATGCGTTACAGTAAAAATTATAAAATACAATTAGCTATTTTGCCAATAATTGCTTGCAGGCCAATTGTAGGTATTGAAGAGAATAAAACAGATTTTAATTCGAACATAACGGTAATGCCAAACCCAAGCAACGGGCAATTTAGTTTAATTTTTACATTAGCTAAGCAAGAAGATGTTAATGTAAATATCTTTAATCCACTTGGTCAATTAATATCAGCAGACAAATTAGAAAATGTGACGAATAATTTAATAAACATAGATCTTAGGAACAGAGCTCAAGGAATATACTTTATTGAAATCTCTAACGGAAAAGAAAGAGTATTGAAAAAAGTGATCGTAAATAATTAATTTTTTTAAAGCCTCTTTTTAGAGGCTTTTTTTTTGAGTATGATATCACCATATTATTAATAATTTGATAAATCAAATTAAGCTCTTCGTCTATTAAATAATCTTAGTGATAAGTATCACTGATTAGGCTGAGAAATGTCAGATACTAATAATTGATCCTAATATAACTTTGGAGAAACAAAACAAAAATTATCCATATGAAAAAAAATTACATTAAACTTTTTGCAGCTATCACATCTGCAGTATTAGTGAGTTCAGGTTCAATAAATGCGCAATGCATTACTCCTCCGCCGGTAACAGTTACTGCAGCAGGAACATGCGGACCATTACCGTTTTCTGCAACATTATCAGCAACCGGAGTTTCTTCTTTACAAACAGGATGGTACACTAATGCTTTTGGTGGCAACGCTGTTGGAACAGGAAGTACCTATGCTACACCTAGTTTAACAGCACCTACAGTTTATTATACTGCACAATTAGCTCCAACTACAAGCCAATCTTTAACATTACCGGCACAATCAAGCCCTTATGTTGGAGATACGCGGGGATTTTGGTTTGCAGCTCCTACATCTTTTGTAATAAAAGGTGTTAGAGTTCCTACAGACAATGTAGGTAATTCAAGTATCGCCATCGTAAAATTACCATCAATACCACCTGCCTATCCAGCATTTACAAACACTTTCAGTGTATTGTACTTGGCTCAAAATGTGCCGGGTACAGGTACAATCTCTGTAAACATTCCGGTATACAGTGGTGATGTTATAGGAGTTTTAGGTGTTAGAAGTAATATTAATTCATACGGGCCAGGAGGTTATGTTGCAAATTTAGGAACAAACACATTAACTCTTAATCGTTTTGGAATGCAATTCCCGTTATCAACTACAGCCCCTCAAGACCTTTGGGATGGTGGATCCTCAAGTATTTCGAGAGTTGAATTATATACCACTCTAGGTTGTTTAAATTCCTTAACTGCGTATACAGTTAATACAAGTCCATCACCAACTGTTACTGCAGTAAGCAATACGAGTTTATTGTGCTCTGGTCAATCGGCAACAGTAACGCCCAGCGGTGCGGTATCTTACACTTTTTTTCCTGCAATTCCAATGTCGGGAGTAATTTCGCCTACTACAACAACAAGTTATACTGTGCTTGGTGTAAGTGCGGCAGGTTGTACGGGGTTAGGTAGTTTTACACAATCTGTAACAGCTTGTACAGGTTTGGAAGCAAATGCAAACAATCAGTTATCACTGGCACTTTATCCAAATCCAACAACCGGAATATTTACAATTGAATTAACAAACGGTTTAACAAAAAACATTCAAATAACTGATATTACCGGCCGTGTTGTAATAAACCAAACAACAAACGAGGACTTAATTAATCTTAATGTTAGCAATTTAGCAAATGGGGTTTATTATGTTAAGGTATTATCAAATGGTGAAAGTGAAGTAATGAAGATTGTTAAACAATAATTCTTGTTTAACGTTTTTGTAAAATAAAAAGACTAAATAGTTTGCTAAAAAAAGGTGTCTCTAGAATAAGAGACACCTTTTTTTGCTTAGATTTTCTTTTGTATTGGCTAAACAATCTAAATTTTTTAGAAAACAAATGAGTTAATTACCTTTTTAAATGAGTGAATTGCTTTTTTTTGCAATTGGATATTCATACATTTAACCATCTAAAAAAACCACATGATCAAAAAATTACTTATTTCCGGCTTAGCATTTTTTAGCCTTACGTTTTTAAATGCACAAAATACACAAGTTCTTAATCGCACCTGCGGAACTGAAGTCCCTTCGCAACAATGGGATGAATGGTTTAATAAAGAAGTAGAAAAATTTAAAGCGAACTCACAAACAGGAAAGGGACAAAGAACAAATTATACCATTCCGGTTGTTGTTCACATAATTCACGCCGGAGGTGCTGTTGGCGTTGGCGATAACATTTCGCAAGCACAAGTTATTGATCAAATTAATATTTTAAATGCCGACTTTGCCGGAACAGGAGTAAACGTAGGTAACTGTCCGTCTGTTTTTCAATCGGTAATTGCAAATTGCAACTTAACTTTTTGTTTAGCAGTTACAAATCCTACCAACGGTACATTGGCAGAGCCGGGTATTGACAGAGTTTTAGCAACATCTATCCCGGGCATCACCTCTATTCCTGCAAGTGGATTTGCTACAGGAGTAATTAACAGTTCTATTAAACCTGCTACTATTTGGGATCCTACCAAATATTGCAACATGTGGGTAATGAAATTACAAAACGGATTATTAGGTTACGCAACTTTCCCTGCAGGAACAACCTTAGCCGGAGTAACCGGTGGAGGAACTGCAACAACTGATGGTGTTGTAATGGGACATAATTATTTTGGAAGTATTGGTTCAGCATCCGTTTCTGCGCCTTATCATTTAGGTCGTACTACCACTCATGAAATTGGTCACTGGGTAGGTTTACGTCATACTTGGGGAGACGGAAATTGTTTAACAGATTTTTGTACTGATACACCAACTGCAAAAACATCTAACTTTGGTTGCAAAACATTTCCATACGGTACAAACCAATGCGGTGCAGGATCTAGCCCTAATGGCGAAATGACAATGAATTTTATGGATTATTCTGATGATCCTTGCATGTATATGTTCACTACAGATCAAAGAACCCGTGTTCAAACAGCTATGAGCCAAGGTACATTTAGAAATTTACTTGGCACACACGGCTTATGCTCAGTTGCGCCTCCTCCAAACGGACCTGCAGTTGCAGCCTTTGATATTGCAAACCCTTGTGTGGGACAACCAATAACACCAAACAATATTTCAAGCGGAGGTCCTTCACCAACTTTTGCATGGAGCGCTTCTCCAAACACAGTAACATTTACACCTAATTCTACCGTTGCATCACCGGCAATTACGTTTGGAAGCTTAACAGCTTATACGTTGTACTTAACAGCTACAAATTCAGTAAACGTTTCAAC
>JALHPG010000152.1 GCA_022842625.1 Bacteroidia bacterium
ATTTATAACGATCACATGTGGCCAAAGTTTTATTTATATGACTTTAAAACTAAGGCAATCACAGAAGCTGCTAATCCTTATCCATGGATCAATGAAAAAGAAATGTGTCGCGTAAAACCTATAAGCTATCGATCACGAGACGGCCTGCTGATACATGGTTATCTTACTTTGCCTTTAGGAGTAGAAGCCAAGAGCCTGCCAGTAGTAGTGCATCCTCATGGCGGCCCGTGGACAAGAGATGAATGTGTTATTGATCCTGAAGTTCAATTTCTTGCCAATCGTGGTTATGCCGTGTTGCAAATGAATTTTAGAGGAAGCACCGGTTATGGCAAAAAATTTTATGAAGCAGGCTTTAAACAGTGGGGACAAAAGATGCAAGATGATATTACAGATGGCGTGGAATGGCTAAAGAATGAAGGAATTGCCGACCCAAAATGCGTGGCTATTTATGGAGGCAGTTTTGGTGGTAATGCCGTACTGTTTGGTGTTACATTAACACCAGACCTTTATGCGGCCGGTGTTGCAGATGTTGCAGCCAGTAATATGTTTACATTTATTAGATCACTGGCGCCGGAGTGGGGTCCGTATATTAAACAGTTTTATGAAATGGTGGGTGATCCAAGTAACCCACAGGATAGTATTATGTTGACTAAAATTTCACCTTTATTTAATGTAGATAAAATTAAAGCGCCTTTGTTTATTTCTTGTGGTGCCAACGACCCAAGAGTGAACAGGGCTGAAAGTGATCAGATGGTAGCTGTTTTAAAAAAACGTGGTGTAACTGTAGAATATATGGTGAAGGAAAACGAAGGGCATGGCTTCAGTGATCAGGATAATCAGTTTGAGTATTATGAAGCAATGGAAAAGTTTTTGGACAAGCATGTGAAAAATAAAAAGTAATCTAAAAAAAGTTGATGATGAAAATTCTAATAACAGCAATTCTTTTATTGACTTCTTCCACTTTTTGTTATTCTCAAAACAAAAAAATATTAATTGTTGCTACTAATGTTGATGTAGTTGGTAAGAACGAAAGTGGAACCTATTTATACGAGATAGCATACCCCTTTCAATATTTTATTGACCATGGATATGATGTTGATATCACCACACCTAAAGGAGGGAAAGTAGCAATTTACCCGAAAGAATATGCCGGACCCGGTTTGGGAAAGATCCAGCGGAGTGAGTTGTTTATATCTAAAACAAAAAACTCCCTCTTACCAACAGAAGTAAAAGATACGGCATATGCTGCTGTTTTTTATCCGGGCGGACATGGTCAGTACTTTGATGTTATAAACGATGAACGAATTTCCAATCTAACGGCAAAAATTTATGAAAATGGCGGTGTAATTGGCTCGGCAGGTCATGGTGCGGTTTCTCTTGTTAACATTAAATTGAGTAATCATAAATATTTAGTTGAAGGAAAAAAGATGACCTGCTTTCCACATTGGGCCGAATTGCAATATATGTTTATTTCGGATTACGGAAAATTACTTCCATTTGATATGGAAGAAGTATTGGCGAGCAGAGGCGCCAATTTAATTGCTTGCGAAAAGGGTGCCAAACAAAGCAAGGGAGTAACTACTATTGTTGATGACAACAACCGAATAGTAACAGGAGCTTTTGCAGGTGACGCACAAAGCGTGGCTGAAGAAATTGTAAAGCTGTTACAAACGAAGTAAAAAAACGATCAGCAATTTTTAATTACAATTTGCATTATAAAATTGCACCAATTCTTTTGGAGTTGGAGTCCATAAGTTTTTTTTTAGAGTTTAATTTATCCTGCAATATTTTGCAATCAATTGTTTTTTCCTTAAAATAGTTTGAGAATTTTTTACGTGACTCATTTTCCTTTTTACTATTAGGCGCGATTAAAAAAAATCCATAACCGAAATAAGCCTGCTTGTTATTTCGTACCATCCTACCTTATTAAAAAATGTTGACTCTTAAAAATTAATCTAACTGATTATCACCTATTTAACTACATTTATAGTTATTAAACTATAAATGTAGTTGAATGGACTAAATATTTCGTTTACATTTGTAAAAACAAATTGATTACTATGAATGAGTTAACCAAAGCAGAAGAACAGATCATGCAAATTCTGTGGGAAAAAGAAAAAGCCTTTGTAAAAGATATTATTGATGAGATACCAAAACCAAAACCTGCCTATAATACAGTATCTACTATCATAAGAACCTTAGAACGCAAAAAATTTGTTGATCATAAAAGTTACGGAGGCTCGCACCAATATTTTCCAACGGTTGAAAAAAGTGAATACACTAAATTGTTTATGAAACGCGTGATCAATAATTACTTTGATAATTCGCTTCGTGAAATGGTTTCTTTTTTTTCGAAGGAAAACGATATGAATATTAATGAGGTAGACGAAGCCATTAAACTCATGCAAGAAATTAAAAAGCAAAAAAAACATGAATAGTTTTATTATTTACTCGATAGAGATAGCGATCAGTCTGGCTTTATTTTATACAGCCTACTGGGTATTCTTAAAAAACGAAACGTTTTTTAAATTGAATCGATTTTATCTACTATTCTCTGTTGTGGTATCTCTCTTAACGCCATTGATAAACATTAACGTTGGCGCAGATTCATTTATAAACAGAAATCTGATACTGCCCATTGAACAGTACGAACAAAACATTCTTGGGACTAGCGCTGATCAAACTAGTTCGCTAAGATCTAAACGGCCATTACACGAAAAAGATCTAAATCCTATTGATAAAAAAGAAGCAGGGCATGATCAGGTAAATGAAAGCGAAACAATTACCTCACAAACTAGTTTATCAAATTCTGATGAAGCCACAGCTTCTAACAATAGCATCAATTGGTTAAGCGTAACACTGGTAATTTATTTTGTTGGCCTTACTTTATTCTTCCTGCGTTTTATGGCCAATTTTGTTTGGATCTTTGCTTATGTCCTAAAAAATAAGCCGCAACAAATAATTGGTGCAAACGTTATTAAACTTGAGAAAAACATTTCGCCTTTTTCGTTTCTCAATTTTATATTTATGAGTCATAAAGATTATCCGGAGGCTGAGCTTGACAAAATAATCTCTCACGAAAAAGTACACATCCGGCAAAAACATTCTATAGATCTTATTCTGTTTGAGTTGTTATTGGTTTTTCAATGGTTCAACCCCTTTGTTTGGTTTTACAAAAGTGCCATGAAAATTACGCACGAGTATTTAGCAGACTTAGGCACATTAAATTCGGGAATAGATCTGCCAAGTTACCAGTACTCCTTACTCAATCAGGTGTTGAGAGAAAACAATTTTGAAATTACCAGCAACTATAATATATCCATAAAAAAACGAATAAACATGATGATGAAAAAAAGATCTTCCAAATTAGCAACGCTTAAGCTAAGCATTGCTTTACCCGTAATTAGTATTTTATTTAGCGCTTTTGCTTTTAAAAGCATTGCCACTAAAAACGATGTCGCACCTAACCTTAGCCATGCGAATAAACCAATAGTAAATGACGATACGACTATTAAAAGAGTAAACGTTTCTGTTGAGTATTTAAAATCATTAGAAGGAGAATACGTAGCAATAAATGAACCCGGTAGAATGCGGAAAATTGTTTTCACCGAATTGTTGGGAACATTGTATGGTTTTGATGCCGGCTACTCCTACCATATAATTCCGGTTGGCGACGGGAAATTTATCAATCCGGATGATCACGCCACATTAGAATTTGATACCAAAGATAAGAATGAAATAAGCTTATTACTTTTTGGGAAGGTCATTTTAAAGAAATTGAAATTAGAAAAAGATAAATTTGCTTATGGATCGAGGACTCTTGGGATATCATTAGCTTATCCTTTAGCAAGTAAGATGTTGAAGGACGGAATTCCGGAAGCTCTTTCTTATTTAAAAGCTAGAATAGATTCTATTTATCTTGCTGAACATGAAATGAACTTTGCGGGGTATGATCTTTTAAAAGGTGAGAAGACAAAGGAAGCCGCAGCCATGTTTAAGTTAAGCACTGAAATGTATCCCAATTCATTTAATACGTTTGATAGTTATGCCGAAGCGCTTCTTGTTTTGGGTGATAAAACTCAGGCCATTGAAAATTTTAAGAAATCAGTAAAGTTAAATCCGGGCAGTAAAAATGGATTAAAACGATTAAAAGAATTAGGAGTAAATACAGATGATCTGGTAAAAAAATATAACGTTGCTATTGAGGAATTAAAGGTGTTGGAAGGAGATTATCTTTCAACCGATAAATCTACCTGGTTGAGATGGATAAAATTTGTGGTAGAAGATGGTGTATTAGTTGGAGATGACAATGGTTACCGTTACCAACTGCTTCCTATTGGAAAAGGGAAATTTATGAATCCGGATGATGGTGTAACGTTGGTATTTGATACGAAAAACAAAAACGCCATTAGTTTATTGATCTTTGGAACTGTAACTTTAAAGAAGGTGAAAAGACCGGAAAGTCCTGTTATAGATCTGAAAAACTATTCGGGCTTTTATACACCATCTAAAAAGGATACTATGCTTATGACAATAGAAATACGCAATGACAATAATAAACTATTTAGATTTGCAGAAACAGCGCCGGATCCGGCTCAAAGAAACGTAGAATTGATCCCTTTAACAGATAATATTTTTATTTATGCCGATAAGAGCATGAGAAGTCTAGAATTTATTTTAGACAGCAAAAAGGAAGTCACAAGTTGCATTTTAAGAAGATATGAAGGTGTGTATACCCTTACAAAGAAAAAATAAAATGTGTATTTATTGTAATGATGAGTCTTAGTTGATCCTTATCACAAAATTAAATAAAACCCTCGAGAGTGAACGCTTCCGAGGGTTTTTGATTTTTAAATGAATTAGATTTAGTTCTTAAAAAACGGCGATTGATCCATTTTTTTTGTTGACATCAATTTTTTTTCTTAGTTGATTTACTCTTGAAAGATCTATTCCTTAATTAATTTTTTGGTTATTACAGAATTACCTTGTTTGATCTTTAAATAATACACGCCACTTGCCAAATTGCTAATGTCAATTTGATTAGCTCCCTCAATTAAATCTTTGCTAATTAAAGATCGTCCTATACCATCAAAAACAACTACCGATGACAACTTATTTACTTCAAGAAATAAATTAGTAGTTGCCGGGTTTGGATAGATCATAAAGTCAATACCAATTTGAGATTCTTCTAAGCCGGTGCAAAGACTCACCGATACCGTTGTAACAGCAGAACCGTTGCAGGCACCGCTTGCGCCATTTACCGAATACGTAGTAGTAACAGTTGGACTAACCGCAATGGATGAAGCGTTTGAAGTTGTATTCCATGTATAACTCGACGCTCCATTTGCTGTAATGGTTGTAGTTTGTCCTGAACAAATAATAGAATTAGTTGCAATAGCGCCTACAGTTATAGTTGCATTAACCGTTACGGTTACTGTATTGCTGTTCGTGCAATTACCATTACTTCCAACAACCGAATAACTTGTAGATGAACTTGGACTTACAACAATGTTTGCTGAAGTAGAAGAGGTACTCCAAGAATAGGTTGTTGCACCGCTTGCCGATAAGGTGGATGAACCGCCAATACACATCACTGTGCTACTGGCATTTAATAACAATGTTGGAGTGGTAGTAACCGAAACATTACAGATGGCAGTGCCAACACAACCTAAAGTATTGGTGCCGGTAACGGTGTAGCTTGTTGAAGTGATCGGTGAAACAACCGCATTGCCGCCACTGATGGTATATGCTGTTGCTCCGGTTGGATTTATGGTAAAACTATTTCCGCTGCATAACGATCCGCTATTTACCGAAACAACCGGTGCGTTTAGCAATACCGCGGCATTTCCAAAAGCAGAACTTCCGGTAGCTATATCCATTTTACCATCGTTATTTAGATCGGCAGTGCAAAGCGACCATGGATTTTGACTCACAGTAAAATAAACCGGTGTTGCAAAGGTACCTGTTGCGCTCCCTAACAAAACAGAAACATTGTTAGGAGAAGAATTAACTGCAGCCAGATCTAATTTGCCATCACCATTAAAATCATTTGTTACAATACCTCTTGGGTTTGTGCCTGTACCATTACTATATAAAACTGCAGGACTAAAGGTGCCCGTTGCACTACCGAATAATATGGCAATGTTATTAGCCATACTGTTACATACTGCAAGGTCTTTATTATTATCACCATTAAAATCTGCAACTACAACGCCGCTAGGTTGTGTTCCTGTGGTATAATTAACTGCCGCCGAAAAAGTACCAACG
>JALHPG010000153.1 GCA_022842625.1 Bacteroidia bacterium
TTCCTAATTCATACAAAGTAAGTGGTTGTGTTTTAAAAATATCATTAAAAAAAGGCGTGTAAATTATCATCATTTGGAGGGCAAATGTTAATAGTAATGCCCATAATAATGGTTTATTTGAAAACAAACCTATTTTAAAGATCGATTGTCTGTCAGAACGCATTGCTATAACATGTCCCATTTGACTAAAACATAAAGTCATAAATGCCATTGTTTGCCAATGCGTATTTTTTGTATTTATTGCCCATGCTTGCATGGCAATAGTTACTAAACCCATTAATAAGCCTACCCACAAAATATGCCAGGCCATTCCACCTGCAAAAATATTTAGTTTAGGGTTTCTTGGTGGGCGATTCATAATGTTTTCTTCTGAAGGTTCAGACGCAAGTGCTAAACCAGGTAAACCATCAGTTACAAGATTTATCCAAAGTATATGAATGGCTAAAAAAGGTATTGGCAGGCCAAAAAAGGGAGCTAAAAAAATTGCCCAAATTTCACTGGAATTCCCTGTCATAATATATTTTACAAACTTTAAAATATTATCAAATATTTTACGGCCATGTTTTACCGCAACCACAATTGTTGCAAAATTATCATCAAGCAAAATCATGTGTGATGCTTCTTTTGAAACTTCTGTTCCATTTATACCCATGGCAACGCCTATGTCTGCATTTTTAAGCGCAGGTGCGTCATTCACACCATCACCCGTCATAGCAACAAAATGATGTTTGTGTTGCAATGCGCTAACAATTTTTAATTTTTGTTCAGGATTAACACGAGCATAAACCCTCACTTTTTCAACAATGCTCTCGAACTCAGCTTCAGATAATGCTGCAAGTTCTGAACCGCTTAATATTAGATCTTTCTCATCTGCAATAATCCCTAATTGTTTTGCTATGGCTTTGGCAGTAAGTTTATGATCGCCTGTAATCATTACCGGTATTATTCCTGCCTGCTTACATTCTACTACGGCTTGTTTTGCCTCTTCTCTTGGAGGATCTATCATACCCGCAAAACCAATAAACGTTAACGATGTCTCTATTTCATCGGCATTCAATTTTTCGGGTAAAGCAGGAAGCAACTTAATTGCATATCCCAATACCCGATAGCCTTTTTCGGCCATGGCGTTTACCTTGGTTTCAAATTCCGGTATTAACGATTGCTGTTCGTGATTTAACTTCCCAAATAAAACATCTACCGCTCCTTTTATTATGGCAATAACTCCGTTATCAGTTTGATGCAAGGTGGTCATGCATTTTCTCGTGGAATCAAAAGGCAACTCGGCAATTCTCGGAAATTTTAATTCTAAAACAGTTCTTTCTAAATTATTATCGAAAGCATATTGCACTAAGGCAACCTCCGTAGAATCGCCTAACCATTTTCCGTTTTTATCTTTTGAAACATCATTATTCAAAGCCATGGCGTTTAATAAGGCATTGCCATGAGAAAATAGTGAGTTGATTTTATTTTCTCCTGTTTCAAAAATTTCCTGAACGGTCATTTTATTCAGCGTAAGTGTACCGGTTTTATCGGTGCATATATAAGTAACAGAACCAAGTGTTTCTACAGCCGGAAGTTTTCTGATAAGTGCATTACTAGTAACTAAACGTTTAGCGCCAAAAGCAAGAGCTATGGTTACCAATGCGGGCAAGGCTTCTGGAATAGCAGCAACAGCAAGCGAAATTGATGTTAGAAGCATGCTCAAAATATTTTCTCCCCGTAACCAACCAATAACAAATATTACTGTGCAAATAATAAGTATAACAACCGATAATTTTTTTCCAAAAGCCGCTAATCTTTTTTGGAGTGGGGTTAAACTCTCATCGGTTTGAATTAGTTTTGCAATGCGCCCTAATTCGGTATTCATACCGGTTGATACAATATAAGCAAGCGCTCGGCCATTAGTAACAAAGGTTCCTTTAAAGCCCATGTTTACTTTATCTCCAATAGCGTAATCACCATCAGCTAATTCGTTTGTATTTTTTTCTACATTGTGCGATTCACCTGTGAGAGCTGATTCATCTACTTTAACTTGATGTGTTTCAAAAAAACGAATATCGGCAGGAATAATATTTCCGGCTTCGAGTACAATTACATCACCCGGCACTAAGTTAATTGCCGGTACTTCAAGCGTATTTCCTTCGCGTATGACTTTAGCATTGGCCGCGGTCATTTTTTTTAATGCTTCCATTGCTTTTTCGGCACGATACTCTTGTATTAAACCAATGGTTGCATTTAAAATTATGATCACAAAAATTATTACGGTATCAGTTACATCTCCCAAAACACCTGATATAATGGCTGCTGCAATAAGAATGAGGATCATAAAGTCAGCCAGTTGTTGCAGCAGCATTTGAAAAATGGTTTTCTTTTTTTTGTCCTCCAGCTCATTTTTACCGTATTCAGTTAAGCGTTGCGCGGCAGTTAGGTTACTAATGCCTGATTGGTTAGTGTTTAGTAACTGTGCTATTTCTGTTAAGGGTAATAAGTGCCAGTTCATTATGTATAAGAAAGAATATTTATTATTTTCATTTTAAGGTGCCTATGCCAGCAATTATTACAAGTTTAAATGATCCTTTTGTTACAATTGTTTAGGTTAACGTTTCTGTTATTTACTTTAAATCTATTCTTTTTTATGATCTTAAAATAATCCCAAGCTCGGTAAGTAGTATTAATTCAGACTTGTTTCTTCCTGAAAATGATTTAGTAATTGCATTTGCTGTTTTCCAAATTAACTGTTTTACATCATCCGTAAATAAATTTTCATTAGCTTTTTTAAATAATTTAAAATCTGCCATACAATCATTTGGATTTTGTGTTTGTGCTGCAAGTTGATCAAAGGTGATTTTTATTTGACGCATAGCGTCAACCTCTGATTTTTCCTTAACTCCACCTAAATTAAGCCATTCCGTATTAACTAGGTATTTTAACTTTTTCACTTCCTCTTCACGTATTACTTTATCGGCAGCAGCAATGGCATAAAATAATTTACCAAGATTTTGGTAAAATAGACTTTGTGTTTCGAGTGTGGAGTTCATTTTATTTAATCAATTCATTATTTGATCATTCATCCAAATTAGCAATGACCTTATCAGCAAGGTTTTGATTTGCCAAATAAATTGCCCGATGAGCATTACAGCACAAATTTAAAATCCAAGATTCTATTTGTAAGATAAACTATACCTTAAAATTTACTTAATCCATCTTTCATCAACTACATTATCAATAATCCACCATCCACCACAACAGTACTTCCTGTCATGTAATTGGAGGCATCACTTGCTAAGAATAAAGCTGCGTTACCAATTTCTTCCGGTTCGCCCATGCGTTGTAATGGGAGCATTTGAATGAATTGAGCCATTTGCGCTTTCATGGCCTCTTGTTGCTCTTTCGTCATGGTTGCTCCACCCATTTTAGCAACACCCGGTGTATTAACTCCTCCGGGAGCAACATCATTTACATTAATGCCATGTTTGCCAACTTCTTTTGCAAAAGCCCTTGTAAGCATTCTCACTCCACCTTTTGAAGAATCATAGTGAGATAAATTCCCTGAAGGTTTTAAACTATCAATAGAGGAAATATTAATTATTTTTCCTCCATGTTTTTTTTCAATCATTGTATTTACAACTAACTTAGATAAAAAAGCCACCGACTTTAGATTCAAGTTTATTGTTTTATCCCACAGCTCTTCGGTAAGATGAGTTACCGGTGTGTAATTAAATATTCCGGCATTATTTACTAAAATATTAATATCCCCAAATTGTTGAAGGGTATTAGTTACCAAGGCATCTAAATTTTTGGTGTCACTTAAATCTGTTTGCAAATACGCTGCTTTGCCGCCCTTTGTTTTTATTTCATTTAGAGTAGCTTCTGCTTCTTGTGATGTAGCTATATCTACAATCATCACATTAGCACCTGCTTCAGCTAATCGCAAGGCAATTCCTTTTCCTATACCCATTGCACCACCTGTTACAATGGCTGTTTTACCTGTAAGGTCGAATAATTGTTGTATTGTTTTCATATTTTTTTGTTTTAGTTGATACTTGGATGATTATTTTCTTTATTAATTTTATTTAAAATAGTTTTAAATGTATTACAGTTTAAGAATTGTTTTATTTGTTTAATACACTATTTGCTTTCTCTCCTTCCAGAATATTCTCAATACCCTTTATTAAAGCATCAGGATTAAATGAAATACTATCTATTCCTTCTTCCACCAAAAATTTTGCAAATGCAGGAATATCACTTGGTGCTTGTCCACACAAACCTACTTTAATACTGTTACGCTTTGCCGCATGAATGGTTTCTTTTATCAAACCTTTTACTGCAGGGTTTTCTTCATTAAACAAATAACTCACTAATGCTGAATCTCTATCTAAACCAAGTGTAAGTTGCGTTAGATCATTTGAGCCAATTGAAAAGCCATTAAATAATTTAGCAAATTGGTCGGCCAGCAACACATTGCTTGGAATTTCGATCATTACATAAATTTCCAATCCGTTTTCTTTTTGCGTTAGTCCGTTTTTAGCCATTTCAGCAATTACCTTTTCTCCTTCTTCTACGGTACGGCAAAATGGTATCATTAGTTTTACATTGGTCATGCCCATTTCATTCCGAACCTTTTTCATCGCTTCACATTCCAATGCAAAACCTTTACGATAAAAATCGCTGTAATAACGCGAAGCGCCACGTAAACCAATCATTGGGTTTTCTTCATGCGGTTCAAAATATTTTCCCCCAATCAGGTTGGCGTATTCATTACTTTTAAAATCACTCATTCGCACAATTACATCTTTGGGATAAAATGCTGCTGCAACTGTTGATACAGCTTCTACAAGTTTGTTAACGAAATATTCTTTACCTGTGGAATAATCTTTAGTGAGTTTGTTTATTTCCTTTTTAATTTTTTCGTCATGTACTTTCTCAGGCTCAATCAAAGCTAAAGGGTGTATTCGAATACTGTTGCTGATAGCGAACTCTAAACGTAACAAGCCAACACCTTGATTTGGATAGTTGCTTAGTTCAAATGCACGATCAGGGTCGGCAAGGATAAACATAGGTTTAGTTTTAGGCGTAGGCAGCTGACTGAAATCCTGCTCTTTAATATCCCATTTTAAAATACCTTGGTAAATATTTCCTTCTTTTCCTTCGGCACAGGAAACAGTGATCTCTTGGCAGTTTTTAATTATTTCTGTTGCATTTCCACAACCTACCACTGCTACTGTTCCTAATTCTCTGGCAACTATGGCAGCATGGCTTGTTCGGCCACCTTTGTTGGTAATAATTGCTGCTGCCTTTTTTAATACCGGATCCCAATCAGGGTTAGTGATATCTGTAACCAATATTTCTCCTTTTTGCAATTGATCGCCATCTTGCGGATTTAAAATAATACGCGCCTTACCGGTAGCTATTTTATCCCCTAATGCAATTCCTGTTGTAATTAGTTTCCCTTTTTCTTTGAGCGTAAATATTTCTCGTACTTGTTTTTGGTCTTTTCCGTGAACAGTTTCCGGCCTTGCTTGTACAATGTATAATTGATCATTTAAACCATCTTTTGCCCATTCAATGTCCATAGCTTTTCCATAGTGTTGCTCAATTTTGTGACACCATTGCGCTAGTTGAATGACTTCTTTTTTTGTAAGCGAAAATTCGTTTTGTTTTTCTGATGGGGTATTAATATTTACGATCGTTTTTTCGGCAGAGGCACTTTCTGCATTTTGCACATACAGCATAGTATATTCTTTTCTTCCGCAATGGCTTTTTAAGATCGGGTTTAATTTTTCATTAAAAAGTGTAGGTTTAAAAACCAACCATTCATCGGGTGTTACTCTACCTTGTACAATGTTTTCTCCTAGGCCCCAGGCACTGTTAATAATAATACCATTTTCAAATCCACTATCAGGGTCAATTGTAAAGGCAACACCGGAGGATGCTTTATCGCTGCGTACCATTTGTTGTACACCAACAGAAATAGCAACATCTATTCCTGTAAAGCCCATATCGTGACGGTATTTTATGGCGCGATCGGTAAACAAAGAAGCATAACAACGATGAACAG